>NZ_CBDTOK010000142.1:0-6370 GCF_965361945.1 Zongyangia sp.
CTATAGGTGCCGTCGCCGTTTTTGACCACCGTCCACACCTCGGTATCTCCAAAGCCGGTGACGGTATCGCCGGAAACCTCGACATCCACCCCTACGTTATAGAAGCCGGTTTTCTGGGAGGAAAGGGCTTTGTTATAGGCCGGGGCATAGATAACCACCTTGTCCCCGTCCTCCAGGGGGATTCCCCCTTCTTCTATGGTGTACTGGAGGGTCTGTACCGCGCTGTAAACGCCATCCAGCACCGCCACCGCTTTCAGGGTGCAGGCGGCGCTGATCACCGGCTTATTCCCGTCGCCGTAAAGCTGGCGGGAGGAATTGCCGCTGTCGGCAGGGTCGCTCCCATCCAGGGTGTAGTAGATCTGGGCGCCGGTTGTCGTGGTGCTCAGGGTGATGGAGGTACCCTCTGCCACCGCGCCTGCCTGGGGGTTGGCGGAGGGGGCTGCCACCGTTACCTCCCCGGAGCCGCCCTCCTCTAATTTGTAGAGGGTAAACTCGTGGGGATATCCGCCGGGATTGTTGGTGGCGGTCGTCTGCTTATAGCCCCGGAATTTGTTGTCTGAGGCTCTGTTGCTGGCTAAAACCACCGTATCGCTGCCGGTGCCGGAAAAGACAAACTTTCCGTCTGTTTCCGTCCAAGTCCAATCGTATTCCCCTTCATTGATGCCGTTATTGTTGCCCCCTTTGGGCGCGATAAAGGCACCGTCGCTGAGCTTGATCTTGGCGGAGGTACCTGTGACGGTAATCTCCACTACCGCGGTTGCTGGATTTGTCACCGTGTCCCCATCCGGGGTCAGGGCGACAGCGGAAACCCAGGTGCCGTCCATGGGACCCACGGCATAGCCGGTGTCCACCATCATAACATACTCGCCGGTGGTAAAATCATCGCTGCCTGCAATCTTGTGATACTCCCCCGTTCCCGCGGCAAAGGCTGCCGTAGGCACCAGGGAAAGGAGCATCAACATTACCAGGATCAGGGATACCACCCTTTTCAGACCATTCTTGGTTTTCATTGGCCTTCATATCCTCCTTTGATTCGTATGAACATCTATTTTCAAACGCCTTTGCGCCCAGCCATCATTCGGGCGCTGATCAAGGCGACAATTGGCACACATAATAGGATCCCCATGGCCCCTGCGATGCTCTGGATGATCTCGATGCAGATATAATCGGTGTTGATGAGCTGGAGAAAGGGGATGTCATAGGTCTGCACCAGGATGAGCATATTAAAAGAAGAACCCGCAAAGGCCAGGATCAGGGTGTTGGCCATGGTGCCCATGGCGTCCCGGCCAATGTGCATGCCGGAGCGGAAAAGCTCTCCCGCCGTCAGCCGGGGATTTTGCTCCTTTAGCTCCCAGACCGAGGAGGCGATTCCCAGGGCCACATCCATGACCGCCCCCAAGGCGGAGATGAGGACGCCGCAGACCAATAGACCGCTGATCTTCAGCCCCTGGTCGGCGCCGTAAAGGATGAGGTTTTCCGCCTCCGGCATGTTAAAGCCGTTCATGGGGGTGATCGTTCCCACCAGGGCCGCAATCCCCCCGGCTACCACGACGCCGATGACACAGCCCAGCACCGAGCAAAGGGTCTTTTGGGAAAATCCGTTGAGCAGCACCAGAGCCCCCGCCGCTGTCACCGCCACCATGGCTACCGTTACCGGGATGGCGGGCAGTCCTCGGATAATGCTGGGAATGAGGATAAACCAGATGCATGCCAGGGTGAAAATCAGTCCGGCCAAGGCCCCCATTCCCTTCTTTCCTCCCAGCACAGCCAGCAGGACAAAGAAAATCAGGACAAAAACGCCTAGGACAATCCCCCGGTCGTAGTTAAAAAGGGAAGGATAATAGCTGCCCTCATCGTCGGTCATAATCCGGACGATGACCTGATCCCCTTTATCTAAATCCACATTGAACAGGGCGCTCATAGGGTTTGTCAGGGTCATAATTTCATCTTTGTGGGCGCCGGTGAGGATTTTGATCTCCAGTTCTTGGGTACCCACCCGCTTTCCTTCGGCATCCTCATCGGGCTGGGCATCATCGGAGAGCACCGCCGTCACCACCGCCTTGTCATAAGCCATCTGGCTGGCGCTGGTGGGCACCTGTCCCTCCACCGGCTGGTTGATCCAGACGCCCCAGGCGATCAGCCCGGCGAAAAGCACCGCCCCTGCCCCAAGTCCCGCCAGGTTTTTTGGCTTTTGCAGCCACTCCTTCAAGGCATGGGTCCGATCCTTCAGTTTGATTTTTAACTTATCCCACATGAAATTCATTTCCTCCAACGCGATTTCTCTCTGTGTCCCGACACAGCCCTCCGCCGGAAACAGAAAAAGGAACTGTTGCCATCCAAGCTGCGGCTGTTCGGACTTCGGCTGGACCAAATTCGCCGGCCGCCCGCTTTTCTGGAGCAGATTCCCAGTTCATGATGCCTGTAACTATACTTCGGGGTTTCAGACCTTGGCGTTTTCTCCCTCTTTCCTGTCGTGGAAAAGGCCGCCTGCCATCGATCCAGGCTTTGTGATCCATCATCCATCATAGCCAGCCGGCGAAGGAGGGACAATCATGTTTGCGTGAAGGCAGTGTAAAGTTCGGTTTTCGTAATGTAAAGAATATTGAGAAAAAAACAGAGACACTCCGCAGCTATCGGCCGCAAAAAAACAGCCGCCTCCTGCCGGGGGATTTCCCCTTGCAGGAAGCGGCTGCCTTATTTTCGCCTATGCACTTGTGTGATCCTGACCTTGCCAGGATGCTGGTGATCTTTTCTATTTCTTCGACTCCCCGTCGATCTCATAATCCTTGAACAGGGCCAGCACATAGCTGTTGGAAAGCTTCTTTCCCATCAGCTCCCGGAATTGGGCGCTTTTGGTCCGCCCCTCTCCCCGCAGCTGCTCCAGCTTTTGGGAGATCTCCTTCTGTTTCTGCTCCAGGTCTTCCCAGAGGTTTTCCAGTTTCGCCAGCCTTTCGACGGCCTCGCCGCCATAACCTTCCTCCAGGGGCTGGATCTGTTGGCTGTCTACCTGATAACCGGATCCGTTTCCCTGTTTTCTTGTCAGCCGGTTCAATGGCCTACGCCCCCCTTTCGTTTTCTCATCATACTCCCCTGCTCCTGTCTTGTCCAGTGCCATTCAAAAACAAAAAGGAGCGTCCCATGAGACGCTCCTTCTGTATCAATTTGTTGCGCTTATTCGATGGCAATGGTCGTTGTCTTCGGCAGCTGCTTTTTGGCCTCTTTGGGCAGGGAGATCTTCAGGATACCGTCTTCATACTTGGCGGATACATCCTTCGACTCTATATCGCCCACATAGAAGCTTCTTCTCAGGGCGCCTGCGTACCGCTCCTGGCGGATATATTTGCCTTTCTTATCCTTTTCATCTTTATCCAGGCCCTTGGCGGCGCTGATGGTCAGATAACCATCCTTCAAGTCTACATCAATCTCGTCTTTCTTAAAGCCGGGCAGGTCAATATCAACTTCATAGGTAGTATCCGTTTCCCGTACATCAGTCTTCATCAGGTTCTTGGCATGTTTGCCATACAACGGATTGCGGCGGTTCCACATGGAACGCATAAAATCATCATCAAAGAAATCATCAAACAAATTTTCACCAAAAATGCTGGGCAACATAAGTCATTCCTCCAATCTTTTCGCTTATTTCTTGCCCTGCGGGAGGAACCCTTTCCGTCCCTCTCTCTTGGAACAACTTTGTTATATCACTCCATATTAGCACTGTCAAGAGGCTAGTGCTAAAATTCACAAAAGAAGCCATGACTCGTTACAAAATATATGATTTTTAAAGGCCGCCCACAAATCCCACTGCAAAGAAAAAACCTCAACAAACGGCATGAACATGCCATTTGTTGAGGATAATTCCTTGGTTTGTGCCACAAAAAAGATACCTGCTGCAAACGCGAGTGGCAAGGCAAAAGAAAAAACTGAGCCTGGAACGCGGATTGCGTCCAGGCTCAGCCTGGTGGGTTTTCGCCACAAAAAAGATGCCCGCCTTAAGCGCGGGCAAAAAGGCAAAAGAAAAAACTGAGCCCGGAACGCGGATTGCGTCCAGGCTCAGCCTGGTGGTTTGCGCCACAAAAAAGATGCCCGCCTTAAGCGCGGGCGAAAAGGCAAAAGAAAAAACTGAGCCCGGAACGCGGATTGCGTCCAGGCTCAGCCTGGTCGAGGCGACAGGACTCGAACCTGCGGCATCTTGGTCCCAAACCAAGCACTCTACCAAACTGAGCTACGCCTCGTCGTCGCACCAGGGAAATAGAAGTTGTACGCACCTGCGCCCCTATCATCGATATCAGAATGTGCTAGCAAAGTCAGCGCAGGATCTCTTTATTTGTGGTGCGAACAATATTATAGCGGAATCTTCCCTCTCTGTCAATAATTCTTGCAGGTTTACAGGGGAAAAATGGCGGTTTTATCCCCTTTTGCCTTGACTTATCCTGCCCTGAAGTTTAAAATTAAGAAGTTAGTATATGGATTTTCCTCGTGAGGAATCACCAGACGCGATGGAGCAGTCGGTCTGTAATGGATAGAAAATGGGAGGTAAAGTTATGCTCAATTCTGAGAAAACCATGGACAAGATTGTGGCCCTGTGCAAAGGCCGCGGCTTTGTCTATCCGGGCAGCGAAATCTACGGCGGCCTTTCCAACTCCTGGGACTATGGTCCCCTGGGTGTGGAGTTTAAAAACAATGTCAAGCGGGCATGGTGGAAGAAATTTGTCCAGGAGTCCCCCTACAACGTGGGGCTGGACAGCGCCATCCTGATGAATCCCCAGGTGTGGGTGGCTTCCGGCCATGTAGGCGGTTTTTCTGACCCGCTGATGGACTGCAAGGACTGCAAAACCCGCCATCGTGCCGATAAGCTCATCGAGGAGCAGACCGGCGTGGCCCCCAACGGCTGGAGCGACCAGCAGATGATGGATTTCATCAAAGAAAAGGGCGTCAAATGCCCGGACTGCGGTTCCACCAACTTTACCGATATCCGCAAATTTAACCTGATGTTCAAGACCTTCCAGGGTGTCACCGAGGACGCTAAGAGCGAACTGTATCTGCGTCCTGAGACCGCCCAGGGTATCTTTGTCAACTTTTCCAACATCCAGCGCACCACCCGCAGGAAGCTGCCTTTCGGTGTCTCCCAGATCGGAAAATCCTTCCGCAACGAGATCACTCCGGGCAACTTCATCTTCCGTACCCGTGAGTTTGAGCAGATGGAGCTGGAGTTCTTCTGCAAGCCGGGTACCGATCTGGAGTGGTTCGCCTACTGGAAGGATTACTGCCACAACTTCCTGCTGAATCTGGGTATCAAGGATGAAAACCTCCGGCTGCGGGATCATGAGAAGGAAGAACTTTCCCACTATTCCAACGCCACCACCGATATTGAGTTCATGTTCCCCTTTGGCTGGGGCGAGCTGTGGGGCATTGCCGACCGCACCGATTTCGACCTGTCCCAGCATATGAAACACTCCACCAAGAGCCTGGAGTACTTCGACCCGGAGACCAACGAGCGGTACATCCCCTATGTCATCGAGCCCTCCCTGGGCGCCGACCGGGTGGCTCTGGCCTTCCTGTGCGAGGCCTACGACGAGGAGCAGGTGGGCGAAAAGGACACCCGTGTGGTCATGCATCTCCATCCGGCCCTGGCCCCCTACAAGGCTTGTATCCTGCCCCTTTCCAAGAAGCTGTCCGAGCAGGCCACTGCCATCTATCATGACCTTGCCAAGCATTTCATGGTGGATTACGACGACGCCGGTTCCATCGGCAAGCGCTACCGCCGGCAGGATGAGATCGGCACCCCCCTGTGCATCACCTTCGACTTTGACAGTGTGGAGGATGGCTGCATCACCGTACGGGATCGGGATACCATGGAGCAGACCCGGATGCCCATTGCGGAGCTTGTGCCCTACATCGAGAAAAAACTGGAATTCTAAAGCAAAAAGAAAAGCGCACACCCTAGGGTGTGCGCTTTTTTTGTACCTATTTCATTACTGGGGATTGGGTGCTCCTACGGGACATACGCCGTTGCAAGCGCCGCACTCGATGCAGGTATCGGGATCGATGACGTATTTGTCGTCACCAGCGGAGATAGCGGATACGGGGCACTCTGCCTCGCAAGCGCCGCAGCTGATGCACTCATCATTAATTACATATGCCATGAATGATACACCTCCTTTGTTTTCAACGTTATTGTACCATATCCGTGGAAAATTGCAACCGTTCCCGGCCCAATTTCCAGGAGGTTTTTTCAATTAATTTCTTCCACCACCTGCCGGCGGCGGGCAGTGCCCGCTGCCAGATCGCGCTTTGGTATCGTTCGAGACAAAAACGCGGGTGTCGCGGACGGCGGTTTTAGCTAGGCCGTGGGCGCGTCTTCCTCGCCGGG
>NZ_CBDTOK010000143.1:0-11498 GCF_965361945.1 Zongyangia sp.
ACTTAATCCCTGCTAAAGATACAGCCGAACAAACCATCAACAAAAATATAAACAACAGCATTGTTCGGACTGTGTGTGTTTTGGTGAGCCATCGGAGATTCGAACTCCGGACCCTTTGATTAAAAGTCAAATGCTCTGCCAGCTGAGCTAATGGCTCATCTCACCGCTATTCTGTTTTAGAACGCTTGATTATTATACCAATAAAAATTCCAAAAGTCAACACAAAATTTCAGTTTTTATTTTTATTTTTAAAGTGCCCGAGAAAAGGGCATTCTTAGTATATACCGAAAAGAAAAAATAATAACAGGCCGGAAAAATTTCCGGCCTGTTATCGATAGAAATGCTTTTCTTATTTTGCTTTGGTCTCAATTTCCCGCTGCGCCATTTTAATAAAGATATCGGTGGGGATAGCGCCCAGATCTCCTTCTTTTCTGGAACGGACGGAAACTGTCCCGGATTCCGCCTCCTTGTCGCCTACAATGAGCATATAGGGAACCTTTTCCAGCTGTGCTTCCCGGATCTTGTAGCCGATTTTCTCGCTGCGTTCATCTAACTCTACCCGCAGACCGGCAGCCCGCAGCTCCTTGAGGATCTCACGGCAGCGATCCAATTGCCGCTCACTGATCGGCAGGATTTTTGCCTGGACCGGAGAAAGCCACATGGGCAGAGCGCCTGCATATTTCTCCAGCAGCATGGCAATGGTCCGCTCATAGCAACCCAAAGAAGTACGATGGATAATATAGGGATATTTCTGGGTATTATCTTTGTCGGTGTAGGTCATGTCGAACTGCTGTGCCAGCATCATATCGATCTGGATGGTGATGAGGGTATCCTCTTTGCCATGGACATTCTTGGTCTGAATATCCAGCTTAGGACCGTAGAAAGCGGCTTCACCCTCAGCCTCGGTATAATCCAGCTCCAGATGATCCAGGATCTGACGCATAACGGACTGCGCCTCATTCCACATCTCGGGAGTTCCTTCGTATTTTTCACGATCGTTGGGATCCCATTTGGAGAAACGGTAGGTCAAATCATCGATAAGTCCCAGGTCGGTCATGACCTCTTTGACTAGTTTTAAGCAGTTTTTGAATTCTTCCTCCAACTGGTCAGGACGGACGATGAGATGGCCTTCAGAGATGGTGAACTGGCGCACACGGATAAGTCCGTGCATTTCTCCGGAGGCTTCATTGCGGAAGAGGGTGGAAGTTTCACCATAACGCAGAGGCAGATCACGGTAAGAATGCTTCTCACTGAGGTAAATTTGGTACTGGAAGGGGCAGGTCATGGGACGCAGGGCATAAACCTCCTTGTCCTTTTCCTCGTCTCCCAGAACGAACATGCCGTCTTTATAGTGATCCCAGTGGCCGGAGAGCTTATAAAGGTCAGATTTGGCCATATAGGGGGTCCTGGTCATAAGATAACCATATTCGTACTCTTCCTTGTCCTGAATGTAACGGTTGAGGATTTGGAAGAGCTTGGCGCCTTTGGGCATCAGCAAGGGAAGTCCCTGGCCGATAATATCAGAAGTGGTAAAGTATTTCAGCTGGCGTCCAATAATGTTGTGGTCCCTTTTTTTAGCCTCTTCTACAGCGGCCAGGTATTCTTCCAGTTGGCTTGCCTTGGGGAAGGCAGTGCCATAAACCCGGCAGAGCATGGGCAGATTGGAATCACCATGCCAATAGGCTCCGGTGGTGGAGGTCAGTTTAAAGGCTTTGACCCGGGAGGTGTCCAGAAGATGGGGGCCTGCGCATAAGTCCACAAAGTCTCCCTGGCGGAAAAAGCTGATGGGTTCCCCTTCAGAGGCGTGTTTTTCCACAAGCTCCACTTTATAGGGTTCGTTTGCTTCCTCCATCATCTTCTTGGCTTCGTCGGGGGAAAGCTCAAACCGCTCCAAAGGCAGAGCCTCCTTGACGATCTTTTTCATCTCCGCCTCGATTTTGACCAGATCTTCCTGGGAAAAGGGCTTTTCCACGTCGAAATCATAGTAAAAACCATTGTCAATGGCAGGACCGATGGCCAGCTTGGCCTCGGGGAAAAGGTGCTTGACCGCTTGTGCCAGGATATGGGAAGCGGTGTGCCGGAAGGTCCATGCACCGTCTTTGTCATCGAAGGTGAGCAGTTCCAGCTTGCAGTCTTTGGTAAGAGGGGTGCGCAGGTCGGTGAGGACACCGTCTACATGGGCTGCGCAGCAGGCTTTGTAAAGGCCTGCGCCAAGACTTTTGGCAATTTCCATCGGGGTAATACCGGCGTCGTATTCTTTGACAACGTCGCCTTTGAGCATTACTTTGATCATTGTGATCCACTCCTTTTTCTATCTTTCCATGCATCATGATGTGTGAGGGTAACAAAAAAGCTTCATCCCAGTCTGAAATCTTCAGCAGGGATGAAGCTTGCGTATCATGTCGCGTCTCCACGGTTCCACCCAGTTTGCGCACCTTGCGGTACGCCACCTTAATTGAGCCGTAACGAGACTTCACGGCGCACTCGGAAAACCTGATGCGCATTCCAAGGGTGGTAATTTGCCCGCTCCCACTCAAAAGCGCTTGCAGCCGGTGACGCTCTCTCTCTGCCAGGGGAAATAGGGACAAACCTTCCTTATCAACATGTTGTTCTGTATATAGTTGTAATAAATTCTGAATAAAATAATATTAGCATGATCAAAAGCCAATGTCAACACTACAAATTTCTTGACATAGTGCCTGAGACGGATATAATATAAATATATAATGTATAAATTTGTACTTTTATACTTTTTGGTATTTTTTCCATACAAAAAGTGATATTTGTATCGTTTTTGTGTAGATTTTTTACGCAAAAAATAAAAGGTTTCCCGGTAGATCTCCGGGGACTTTCAGCGGATATGATCCGTAGAGAGTGGAGAACGTGTTTGCCTGTGAAGGATTTATCACAGGAGGAAGAAGAAGTCCGGCCGACGTATGATTCTTGGCGAGGCATGGCTGAAAAATTCACATGGTTCCGGTACTGCCCGGGAATTTGCAAACATTATACATTACAAAATTTTGATGATGAAAAATTTATTTGCAAAGGAGGTTCAATGTAGTTTCATGGATGTCATAACAATCATTGTATGCATTGTTGTTGCTGTTGTGGTTGGTGTTGCCGCCTTTTTCCTGGGCGTTACTTATAGACGCAAAGTTGCAGAAGCCGAGATCATGTCCGCGGAAGACGAGGCGAAACGGCTGGTTTCCGACGCGATAAAAGCAGCAGAAAGCAAGAAAAAAGAAGCTTTGGTGGAAGCCAAGGATGAGATTTACAAGATGCGTTCCGAGGCGGAAAAAGAGGTCAAGGACAGACGTTCAGAAGTCCAGCGTCAGGAGCGCCGTATCAATCAAAAGGAAGAAAACCTGGACCGGAAGCTGGAAAACTTCGAAAAAAAGGAAGAAGCCCTGCAGAAAAAGATCCAGGATGCCCAACATCGCCTGGAAGAGGCAGAAGAAGTCAAAAAACGCCAGTTTGAAATGCTGGAGCGGATTTCTGGCTTCACCATTGAGCAGGCCAAAGAGTACCTGTTGCAGAACCTGGAAGACGAATTGGTACATGAGAAAGCTGTCCGCATTGATAATATGGAGTCTCAGCTTAAAGATGAGGCCGATCAAAAAGCGCGGGAAATTGTTTCCCTGGCCATTCAGCGTTGTGCAGCTGAGCATGTATCCGAGGCTACCGTGTCGGTAGTACCGCTGCCCAACGATGAGATGAAGGGCCGCATTATCGGCCGGGAAGGCCGCAATATCCGCGCCCTGGAAACCCTGACCGGCGTGGATCTCATTATCGACGATACTCCGGAAGCCATTACCCTTTCCAGTTTTGACCCGGTGCGGCGTGAAATCGCCCGTCTGTCTCTGGAAAAGCTCATTACAGACGGCCGCATTCATCCCACACGTATTGAGGAAATGGTGGAAAAATCCCGCAAGGAAGTGGAGGCCAAAATCAAACGGGACGGCGAACGTGCCGTTATGGAAACTGGCGTTCACAGTATCCATCCGGAGTTGGTCCGTTTGTTAGGCCGGATGCGTTACCGCACCAGCTATGGACAAAACGTGCTGGATCATTCTATTGAGGTTGCCTACATTGCCGGCATGATGGCGGCAGAGTTGGGGGCCGACGTGAATACAGCCCGACGTGCAGGACTGCTCCACGATATCGGAAAGGCGCTCAACCATGAGATGGAAGGCTCCCATGTGGATATCGGTGTGGACATTGCGAAGAAGTATAAGGAAAATAACGAGGTTATCCACGCTATCGCCGCCCATCATGGGGATGTGGAGGCCAAAACCATCGTGGCCTGCCTGGTACAGGCGGCTGATGCGATCAGCGCAGCCCGTCCTGGCGCTCGACGCGAGAATTTGGAAAATTATATCAAACGGCTTGAAAAACTAGAGGAAATCGCCAGCTCCTTTAACGGAGTTGAAAAATCCTATGCCATCCAGGCTGGCCGTGAGATTCGCATTATGGTTAAACCCGATGCTGTCAACGATGACCAGATGGTCTTGATGGCCCGGGAAATTGTGAAAAAGATTGAAAGTGAACTGGAATACCCTGGACAGATCAAGGTCAATGTGATCAGGGAAAACCGGGCAATCGAGTATGCGAAATAATTTGAGCAGGAAAGAGGGCCGGGTTTTCCAGCCCTCTTTTTATTTGACAATAAAGGCTGGGCTCGTAACCGGCATTCAAAAAGGTTGGGATAAACATGAGGATACTAGCGGTTGGTGATGTAGTCGGCAAAGCGGGCTGTGAGTTCTTCCGCTCCCAGATCAGCAGGTTGCGGCAGGAATATGCCTTGGATATGGTCATTGTCAATGGAGAGAATTCGGCGGAGGGAAATGGTATTACGACACCTTCGGCTAAATTTCTCTTTTCTTCCGGTGCTGATGTAATCACTACCGGAAACCATGCCCTGCGGCGCAGAGAGTGCTATGAAATTTATGAACGGCGGGACGGCGTAATCCGTCCGGCCAATTTCCACCCGGATGCCCCGGGAGAGGGCTACTACATTTTTGACGCTTTTCCTCATTCGGTGGCGGTCATCAACCTCTTGGGTCAGGTGTATATGGATGCGGTGGAGAGCCCTTTTGACTGCGTTGACAGGATTTTGGAGAAAATAGACACTCCCATTATTTTGGTGGATTTTCATGCAGAGGCCACGGCGGAGAAAATTGCCATGGCCTACCATTTAGACGGACGGGTGAGCGCTGTATTTGGCACCCATACCCATGTGCAGACAGCGGATGAGGCCATTTTCCCCAAAGGTACCGGCTATATTACCGACCTGGGGATGACCGGCCCGATTCACTCCGTTTTGGGTGTCAAACCTGAAATTGCGTTGTACAAAATGCGCACACATCTTCCCGTACGCTTCGAAAATGGAACTGATCCGTGCAAATTAGGCGGTGTAATTTTCGAAATTGATGAAAAAAACGGCAAAACAGACAAAATTTTTCGACTAAACATTCAATAATTAACGATTATTTCCTCGAACTCTTGCAATTTGCACGAAAATACGCTATTATTTAATTGCGGATTTGTATAACAGCTATAGCTACGGCAAGGGGGATTATTATGGAAATTCTTAAAGTTTCAGCAAGATCCATACCAAATTCAGTTGCAGGTGCGATAGCGGGTGTCATTCGTGAAAAAGGCGCGGTGGAAGTTCAGGCAGTTGGGGCTGGGGCTTCCAACCAGGCGGTCAAGGCGGTGGCAATTGCCAGGGGTTATTTGGCTCCCGCCGGAATCGATTTGATCTGTATTCCAGCTTTCGCCAATGTGGAAATTGATGGGGAAGAACGGACCGCCATGAAGCTTATTGTTGAGCCAAGGTAGGACGAAAGACCGAAAATCATCCTCTTGCAAGTGAAGAGAGCATCAAAAAAGAACAGAAAACAAGGGTGGGGAATCTTTGATTCCCCACCCTTATTTTATAAAACTTTTTATTGTTCTTTCATTTTTTCATTACGGATTGTCCGCATAGCGATGGCGACCTCCAGCGCCTCCTTGGCTTCCTGCAAGGCATCTGCCCCCAGTTTGACGCCAAAATAAAACTCCATCATGGCCAGCTGCTGCTGATAGAGCATCCCTTTGCCGCTGACAGTGGGAAGCCCCTGCCTTTTAGCTTCTTCTAGGAAATCGGTGGTGGGGTAGAGGACATCGGCCGCAATGCAGTTTTTAGGCAGGCGGGAGATAAAACCCAGGTGGGGGAACTGGCCCCAATGGGAGCCTCCTCCCAGACAGGTACATTGGACAGCCAGGGAGATTTCTGGGGCGACGGAGGAGAGAAACTCTTCGCTAAAGGGTCCAAAAGAGGTCTCCACACCGTAAATATTCCGGAGGGTGTCGGCGACATATTGTGCTTTTTCCAGGGTGCGGTTGACGATGGTAAACTTTTTAACCCCTCGGCTGCACAGGTCAGCGGCAATGGGGCCGGCGACCGCTCCGGCTCCGATAATCAATGCGTGCCGTCCGGAAATATCCCCCATCTCGTATTGAAGGGAGAGCCCCATTCCCGCTCCATCCAGCCCAACGCCGATAAGACGTCCATCGGCAATTTTGACGTGGTTGACACATTTAAAGGCACGGCTCGCCGGGTCGCATTCGTCCAGAAAGGGGATGATATCGGTTTTGTGGGGCATGGTCAGGTCAAAGCCTGCGGCATGGATAGTCTTGGCGGCTTTGACAAAATCGCCAAGGCCTCCTTTAGGTACGGGAACAGAAAGGTTGACAGCGTTGATATTGGAAAATTCATATAAGGCATTATGCAGATAGGTGGCACAGCATCGGTCCAACGGGTCTCCGATCTGGAACAAAATTTTGGTATCCACATCGTATTTAAGGCGCATGGTAAAACCTTCCTCTCTCATCAAGAATAATTTCTGCAAAAATCCTATATACAGAGCATACCTTCATTATAAGGCAGAATTTTTATAGGCACAAGGCGGAAAAAATAGATGAAATGGAAGAATTCTCCTGTGAGCAATTGATTTATCTGCAAAAAGTTGGTACAATATATAAGAATATTTCCGCAGTATTTTTATGAAAATTCCCCATCTGGAATCAAATGAAGTGAGGAGGGGCTTTTATGATCAAAATTGAGAATCATCTGGGAACCATTGAGATTTCCCAGGAGTTTATTGCCAATTTGGCAGGCAAAGCTGCTTCGGAATGCTTCGGCGTTGTGGGCATGGTCAACTCTACGCCATCCCAAGGGTTCCGCTCTCTGCTGAGCAAAAAAGACGCGCCGGACAAAGGAATTAGGATTCGCCAAAACGGCGGCAAATTGACCATTGATATGCATATCATCGTGACCTACGGACTGAATATTGCCGCGATTGTCAAAAGTATTGTCAATAAAGTCAGATATACTGTTGAGGACGCTACCGGATTGGATGTGCTCAAAGTCAACGTCTATGTCGACGGTATGAAGGCTGAATGACATTGGGGAGAGGAAATCGGACTGAATTTAAAGGGAGTGCTGATCACGGTGATAACAGGCCAGATATTTCGAGATGCATTGCTTTCGGCATCTAATCATATTGTCAATCAAAAACAGCAGGTGGATGAACTGAATGTGTTTCCCGTGCCCGATGGGGATACAGGAACCAATATGTCCATGACCATCTCATCGGCAGCCAGAGAACTTGCGGTGATGGATCGCCCTGGCGCCATTGGTGAGGTGGCCTCGGTGGCTTCTTCCGCCTTATTGCGGGGAGCGAGAGGAAACTCCGGCGTCATTTTGTCGCTTCTTTTCCGGGGCCTTTCCAAAGGACTGCGCGGAAAGACGGAGGCCGACGGCCGGGACTTGGCTGCTGCGCTGGATCAGGGGGTCAAAGCGGCATATAAAGCGGTGATGAAGCCAACAGAGGGAACCATTCTGACGGTGGCCCGGCTGGCTGCGGAACGGGCTGCCCAAGCGGCGGAGGAAAACAATGATCCGGTGTATGTATGGCAGGAAATATGTTCTGCGGCTGAGGACGCTCTGGCACAGACACCGGAAATGCTTCCGGTGCTGAAAAAAGCCGGTGTCGTGGATGCCGGCGGCCGGGGACTGGTGATCATCTTTGAGGGGATGATGAGCGTCTTCCGGGATGGTGTTATGATCCCTTCTAAGGAAGAAGAGGAAAAGGCGGCCGCCTCCAAGGCGGAAGCATCCAACGCCATTGGCGATTATGAAGGGGACATCACCTATACCTATTGTACAGAGTTTATCATCAGCAAAGAGAATCAGAATGATCCCTTGGCGCTGCGGGCCTACCTGGAATCCATTGGCGATTGTGTGGTCGTAGTGGATGACGATGATATTATCAAAGTTCACGTCCACACCGACAATCCAGGAAAGGCATTGCAGCATGCTTTGGGCTATGGAATGCTCACCAATATTAAAATCGATAACATGCGTCTGCAATTTGCCGGCAAGAAGGCGGCCGCCAAAAAGGAACAGGAAGAGGACACCTATGTGGCGGTGGATCCTGATACTGAGTTTGGCTTTGTGGCGGTAGCGGTAGGAGATGGAGTCAGCCAGCTGTTTTCTGACCTAGGCGTCAATCAGGTGGTCAGCGGCGGCCAGACCATGAATCCCTCTACAGATGATATCCTCAAGGCCATCCATGCCACGCCGGCCAAGAATGTGTTTGTCCTGCCCAACAATAAAAATATTATCATGGCTGCGGAACAGACCATCAAGCTCGCAGATCGGAAGGTTTACGTGCTGCAGACCCGGACCATTCCTCAGGGTGTGGCCGCAATGCTGGCGTTTGACCCGGATTTGAATGTGTCAGACAACCAGATGACCATGATGAAGGCATACGAAAGGGTAGAGACAGGTCTGATTACCTTTGCGGCCCGGGATTCCGATTATGACGGCCACAATATCAAAAAGGGCGACCTGTTGGCTCTTGATAATGGAAAACTGGCCTTTACCGACAAGGATCTGAGCCATGCACTGATCAAACTGACCCGGGCCCTGCTCCATCGGGATTCCAGCTTTGTCACCCTCTACTACGGCGCTGATGTCTCCGATGAGCAAGCCGAGGAGGTGCTGGAAGCGCTGAAGGCCAAGCTTCCCGACGACATTGAGGTGACACTGATTAACGGCGGCCAGCCGGTGTATTACTACATGATTTCGGTGGAATAACCACTTTACCTATCAAAAGGAGGGGAAATCCCCTCCTTTTTTGCTCAAGGGGGGAAAGGATGCAACCGCATAAAGATATCCGCTATCTGAAGGGAGTGGGAGAAAAGCGGGCCAAGCTTTATGAGAAGCTGGGGATTACCGATCTTGCTACCCTGCTGGAACATTACCCACGATCCTATATCGATCTGACCCAGCCTGTCTCCATCGCTGGGGCGCCCCGAGAAGAGGCAGTTCCTGTCCGCGCCGCTGTAGTTTCCAAAACCGGAGAACAGCGCATCCGCAGGGGCCTTTCCCTATTCAAGGTGGTGGTCACCGATCACAGCAGCGACATGGTTATCACCTTTTTCAACACCAAGTTTACGGTGGAAGGGCTGAAAATCGGTGAGGAATACATTTTTTACGGCAAGGTAGAAGGAACTCTCACCAAGAGGACGATGGCCTCTCCCTTGATATTCCGCTTGGGAGAAGGGGAGGGCCTTATTCCCATCTATCCGCTGACCGAGGGGCTTTCCTCCAAACTTATCAGAGAAAATATCCGCCAGGCGCTGGATGAAATGAAGGGGATGCTGGAAGACCCTCTGCCAAAAGACCTGCGGAAGAAATATCACCTCTGCCATAAATCCTACGCTGTCCAGAACATTCATTTTCCGCCAGACCGGGAAGCCATGGAGATTGCCAAAAACCGGTTGATTTTTGAGGAGCTTCTTTTTTGCCAGCTGGCCTTTCTGCGGGTGCGCAACCGCAACCGCAGGTTAAAGACCCGGCCCATGCAAGAGGTTTCTCTGGCGCCATTTTATGAGAGCCTGCCCTTCGCCCTGACGGGAGCGCAGCGCCGGAGCATCGAAGAGGCCTGCCGGGATATGACCACAGGGGTGCCAATGAACCGGCTGGTCCAGGGAGACGTGGGCTCGGGCAAAACCATGGTAGCGGCGGCCTGCATCTATTTCGCGGCCAAAAACGGGGCTCAGTCGGCTTTGATGGCGCCGACAGAGATCCTGGCCCTCCAGCACTATGAGACCCTTGCTCCCGTACTGTCCGGCTTGGGGCTTGTGGCGGAGCTGCTCACCGGCTCCACCAAAGCGGCAAAACGCAGGGAGATTCAGGAGCAGCTCAAAGCAGGGGAAATCCACCTCTTGATCGGCACCCATGCCATCATCGAAGACACGGTGGAATTTCACCGGCTGGGGCTGGTCATCACCGATGAGCAGCATCGGTTTGGCGTGGCCCAGCGGGTACGCCTTATGAATAAGGGGGATCATCCCCATGTACTGGTCATGTCCGCGACCCCCATTCCCCGGACATTGGCCCAGACGATCTACTGCGATCTGGATCTGTCCGTCATCGACGAACTGCCTCCAGGCCGGCAGAAGGTGCTGACCTATTGTATAGGTTCCGATAAGCGGATGCGGGCTTTTGGCTTCATCAAAAAACATCTGGATGCAGGGCGTCAAGCCTATATTGTATGTCCTTTGGTGGAGGCCAACGGGGAAAGCGGGTTAAAACCAGCCACGGATTATGAAAAGCTTTTGGAGGAGCGCTATTTCAAAGGCTATCGGGTGGGGCTTCTCCATGGAAAGATGAAATCCAAGGAAAAAGAGGAGGCCATCACCCGGTTTAAAAACGGGGATATGCAGCTGTTGGTTTCTACTACCGTCGTGGAGGTGGGGGTGGATGTGCCCAATGCGGTGATTATGATGATTGAAAACGCAGAACGGTTCGGCCTGTCCCAGCTGCACCAGCTCCGCGGACGGGTGGGCCGCGGCAAAGATCAGTCTTACTGCATCCTGCTCAGTGACGCCAGGGGAGAGCTGACCCGCCGGCGGCTGGAAGTGATGTGCAAGACAAACGATGGCTTTGCCATTGCCAGGGAGGATCTGAATCTGAGAGGCCCTGGCGATTTTTTCGGGGTGAGGCAGCATGGCCTTCCCACCTTAAAACTGGCCGACCTGCTCACCGACACCATAGTGCTTCAGAGAGCCCAGGAAGCCGCACGGGAAATTCTCTCTGCTGATCCAGACCTTTCCCTTCCGGAACATAAAACGCTGCTTTCCAAGGTGGAAAAGATGATGCGGGAAGTGGATTAAAAAGAAAAGCGCTTCGGATGACCGAAGCGCTTTTTTATTTTCCGATGGATTTACCGCACCGGCACATAATCGATGGCGGATTCCTCATCCGTCGCCTCTAGCTTCATGATGACCGGACGCAGGCCGTCGTTACAGCTGCAGATGGCAACGCCAGGCTTTCTGATCCAGTCGCCGTAATAGAAAAGACCGTCTCCAGCGCCATGGGCCAGAGCGAATACATACTGATAGATGGCTTTCCAGGCCTCATCGCAAAAGCCGTCAGGCTTGGC
>NZ_CBDTOK010000144.1:0-7647 GCF_965361945.1 Zongyangia sp.
AGTTTTCTCCTAGCGCGTCTAAAGCGCCAGTCGCCAAAGGCAGCACGGATTTGGCCAGTCTGGAAACAATGTCCATAAACCCTTCAAGTAGGTTTTCAATAGTTTTGAGGGCTTTTTTGAGTCCCCCGCTTTTGAAGGAATCTGATATGGCGTCGATAGCTTTTTTGATGGGACGGCTGATTTCTTTGGGCAATAAGTCAGCAATGCCGTTAGCCAAGGAAGCGGCAATTTCTCCGCCTGCCCGAAGGAGCTTGTTCTTGTTCTTCTTGATGCCGTCAATAAATCCCTCGATCACGTCCACAGCGGCGTCAATCATATCGGGAGCGGCTTGGGCTACTCCGGTCACAGCGTCGGACAACGCGTCTCCGACCTCTTTTACAAGCCCTTCCAGCCCGTTTGCCTTAAAAGCGTTGGACATCTCGTCCACCGTATCGATAGCGGCAGGAAGTAATTCTGTCCGGATGGAATCAGAGATGGGCTGTACTACCTCGCCTAGAAGTTGCTGGGCGTTGTCTTTGAGGGTAGAGATCAGCCCATTTAGTGTCTGGGACTGTTTTTCCATGGACTGGAAGTATTTGCCGCCCTCAGAGGTTGCCCGCTGCATGGATTCGGTAATTTCTTCTACCGCCAAGGAGCCGTCGCTGATCCGTTCATAGAGGCTTTCCATGGATTCGCCGGTACTCTCAGAAATTTCCTGCAGAGGATTGAATCCAGCCTCTATCATTTGCTTGATATCTTCCAGCTGTACCTTTCCCGCGCTGGACATCTGGCCATAGGCAGTGGCAATGCGCTGCATCTTGTCTGCGGAGCCTTGCGAAATATCGCCCAGCATCATCATTCGGTCAATAGCCTCATCGGCGGTAAAGCCGTAGTTCATAAGCAGCTGGGTTGCATCGGCCAACTCTGGAAGTTCAAAAGGGGTTTCGGCGCCTATTTTCTTGAGGCGTTCCACCACCTCCGCAGCCTTTTCGGCGGAACCTGTCATTACCTCAAAAGAGGTCTCATACTGTTCGATGGTGGCGTTGTATTTCACGCCTGCCACTGCTCCGGCACCAAGAGCAGCCGATACTCCCGCAATGGCGGTTGCGGCAACCTTGAACCCTTTCGCCAATCCGCCGGCTAGCTTCGACCCCAGGTTGTCCGCAGTATTAGAAAACTTTTCGGTAACCGATTCAGCGCCTCGCATGGCTTTTTCGTAATTCGACGCATCACCAGTAACCTTTGCCGATAGGGTATAATCAGGCAAGCTTTTTCCTCCTTTCCGGCATCTTCAGCCCATTTTTCTCATAAATCAAGGACACCCAGTTCTTTCCCTCCTTCTCCTCCACCTCTTCGATGATGGAAAGGTTTTGGGAAATAACCTCCATATCCGCTTTCTCCTGGCGCTTTTTCCACAGCTTCCTAAACTTCTGGTTTTTCTTGCGGAAGGCGTTGGAAACGGCGTTGAACACGGCGTCCCGCAGCACGGTAGACTCCGACACCGTCTTGTCCTCCCACGCCTTGTAGATAAAAGCCCGTTCCGTGGGGGTAATGGCGTCGTAATCCGCCCGTGAATAATGAAAATTGGCAGCAAAAAAGGCGAAGTCCATTACATCGCTGTAAGGCTTCGCCATTTCTGCTAGCGCTTCATCTTGTTCTCCTGATTGGAAATATCGATAGTCAATCAGGCGGTGCGGAATAAAAAAGGCATATCCTTGGTCAGTTTTGTGACCACCATGTTATTGACCGCAATATAACCTTTTTCCTCCATCAGGGCTTCCGCGATCTCCACAGCCTTTTCCCTGGGAACAAAATCGTTGCTTCCGGCCTCTTTTAAGCAGTATCCGAAATACGCTTCGAGGGAGGAAAAGGATAGGGCCCCATTGGTCGCCACAATGTCAGCCACCGCAGATGTTTTTATCTGGCTTTCCACCAGCTTGAGTCGGCCAATGTTGAAAGCCAACTCATACTTTTTCCCTTTATGTTCAAACATGACGGTACCTCCTAGGCGGTTTTTACAGTAATCGTAGCGACGCCAGCTTTCAGCGCCTTACCAGCGGAATCCGCCTCAATGACCATGATCTGCTGCCCACCGGTCAAACCGGAAATTTCACTGGTGCCGTCCCAGCTGGTCTGGGTAATCGTTTCACCGTAAGCAGGATAGGCCAGAGGCGCCTCCCCAGTCTTATAGAAATACTTATTGGAAGCTCCAAGGGCTGGATTGACATAGATGGCGGTATCTCCGTCAGCAGTACCTGCTACAGATACCACGGTCAGCCCCTCCAAAGCGGCGGTGCCGTCGGGCATAGTATCGGGATCCACCGGCTGAGCCAGCAGGTCCACCAGAGCGCCCATACCCTCCAAGGTCAGGGAGTAGGTCATAGCGTCGTCGTAAGGAGCTTCTAAGGGATAGTCGGTGATGACTGCCAGGCCTCCGAACATGCCTTCTTTGGTTTTTCCGTTGATGACCTTGATGCACACCGGATCAGAGTTATCAAAAGCCTGAGATAGGATGGAATGGGACTCGTCGTTTGGCACATACAGGCCATCGTTGTCGATGCTCCATTCCTTCATACCGGCAATTTTAGACTTCCATCCGCCCTGGGTGTCCTTGGATGTAATCTCAATAGAATCAGCGGAGCGGTTGATGGTTAGTCCCTGCTGGCCGCTGATGGCAAGCAGTTTTGTACCGTCTGCGCTCCAGATGGCAAGCAGGATGTCTTTGCCTGCCACCGCTTTAGCCGCGGAGCTGGAAAAATCGCAGTAGTTGTTGTTATCAAAAGCGAATAGCTGTAATTTGTTCATATTTAGCCTCCTTTAAAGCTTGCATTTGAACCCATAGCACACCATAAAATCATAGGTGACCACGGCGTGTTTTTCCTCTGTCTCGTCTGTTTTAATGGTTTGGACCCCTCCGTCTGTCTGCATAATCAGTTCAAAAGGCTCTGGCAGAGCGATGTCCTCCGTCAAAGCCTCTTGCAACTGTTCAATGAGGTTGTACACCCCTACCGAAGAAGGCGCTTCCCCTGTCTTGGGCGCTGCGGCAATACAGTGAATCCATACCGTGTAGTTATCCCGGAACATGGTTTTGGTGTTGGAAGGCTGAATCCGTATAACCTCCGCAAAATAAAAAGGGCTGACAGCATTGAGTGGTACCGCGTCATAGCATCGAAGCCCCGTCCTCGCTTCCACCTTGTCCCGCACTGCCGCCATTAAGGCGATGGGGGATAGTTTTTGATAGGCCATTTATTTTCCTTCCTTTCTGATGGTTTTAAGGACATCTTCGCGGTAGATTTCCCGCTGGGCTTCAACGTTAGCTTGTAAGAACCGCTGCCCCTGGACAAACCCGCCATTTACAGTGCGATGACCGTACTCAACATGAGGCGCGTATTCCGCTGTGTATCCCATAGTCATTTCATTTGGATTCACAACCGACGACTCCCTGAGCTCCCCTGTGTCCACCGGCGTACCACCCGGGGTTCTGGCTCGGTTGAGTAAATCCGTTAGCTGTTTCTTTTGAATGACCTCCAACCTAATGCTGCCCAGCCTGTTTAATTCATCCTGTAGATTCTCAACGCCATCCAAGTTGAGCCTGTAATTTGCCACGCCATCACTCCTTATACGCCTTGACCTGGATCACGGTATATCTGGGTGTGAGGTCAATCTTCTCCGTGATCTGCTGGCGGATTCCGTCAATGACGGCGTGGGTGCATTCCGGGAATCTTGCGAAGGGTATGGGGACAGCGAACCGCTGCTGGTTTCTGGTGACGTCGCGGCCTTCCAAGGCAATCTGTTCATCTGTCCAGGGGGTGAAGCGGCAGAAAGTGTCTTTCACCGTCTGCCATTCGCCTCCTACCATATTGCCCAGGGCGTCCTCTGTCTGCCCGGTGATAATCTGTAATTGACAGGATTTCCATATCATAGGAAGCACACCACCTTATTGCTGTTGCCGGATGATGCTTGGCTGGCCTTCCAGTCTCCGATTTCGGCGTCGTATTCCGCCAGGATATTGTCCACGAAGGATGTGGAGATATTGGCCACACCCTCCGAGGAAATACCTTCATAATATGTCCTGCGCACCATCTTCACGGCAGCGTCCACACAGATGGATTGGAATAGCGCTGGAAGCGTGTCTGCCCCCAGACGCAAACAGAGTCTGTCGCTCATGGTCTGCAGATACTCGGATAGCTGCTCATCCGTCAATTCGGTGTCCGGGAGCCGTGTTTTCAATCTCTCAAACATTTCCATATCATCCAGCTCCGCTTTCTGTTATGGTAATAGGAGCTGTGGAATCGTCGTCGAATGTTACGGTGCCGCCGGTTACCGCTCCCGCTGTTGTAGTCAATGCGATAGATTTTACACCTTTGCCCGCCGGACCAGTATCCCCTGTTTCACCTTTTTGTCCTTGGGCTCCGGTCGCGCCTTTTAAATTTTTGAATTCAAACGCAAATACTTTAGCTGTGTCTGGACCTGACGCTGTAATCGTCACCGACGGCGTTCCTGTATTTGCGTCTATGGTAGCCGTAGGTGTTCCAAATCCCGCCGCCGCTCCGGCCGGTCCAGTTTCGCCGGTATCTCCTTTTGGCCCCTCCGGGCCTTGAGGACCAATCTGTTCATTTTGGACGCCTTGTTCCAATTTATTTAATTTTTCGGCAGTGATCAGATCACCATCGTTCCATTCAGTTGGCGCATACGCCATACTCATTCACCTTCTTTTCCTACGATTGCCTTACCGGCTTCCCCCGATCCGACCAGGCCGGTTTCGGACGGGGGCACTATTCCCCCGCGTTCACCGTGACAGTAGCGCTGCCCTGCCCAACAGCCTTGTAATACTGGTCAGCCTCAACAACGGTCAAGGTTTGTCCTGCTGTCGCCGGAATATCCGCTCCTTGGGTGAATACAGGCCAATTTCTGACGTTCTGGCCATAATCAACCGCTACTGCGGCATCGCCCAATTGATACTTGAATACGTTTCCGGCGGTTCCAACGGTGTTGCTTAGGGTGGCTTTAGTGGTACCAACAGCCGAACCTGCTGCAGGGGTTACAGTGATGGTCTTCAGCTCCGGCGCATCCGCAATGGTGATTACAGCGATAGCGTTGAGGTATTCCGCAAACAGGGTTAAACCCATGAGGGCGAAAGACTCAGACTGTGCCCGCTGGTAGTTGCCCTCGGTATGGAACCCGATATAGGGCACCTGGGAGTCAGTGGTATAAGAAAGACCGGCCTGGGAGAATTCAGAATCGCCCGGATCCACGTAATACACGGCCACATTGTTGACCGGCGTTGCAATGACCCGGCCCTGGGGGATTTCAGAGGAGAAGAACAGAATATCCGCGCCCAGGAAATTTTCCACATAGTCCATGCCAAAAGCAGTCTGGACTGTAACCTGCGCACCACCCAGATACTCGTAAATATCCAGGGTATTGGCGAACACAGCCACGCCTGTTGCGGAACGGTGCATCTTTTTAAACGCGTCCTTTACCCGACCGATCGCCATGGCCACCGCCATCTGGAAGGTGCTTTCCTCGCTGGTCAGCTGGCCGGTGAGCAGGAAGTTATAGAAGGTGGCCAGCACCTCATCCTGCAGCTGGACCTTGAATTCCTCATCGGTCATACCCACAGCGGTTTCCAGCCCGTATTTCTCAATGGACTCAATGGTCACCGCCTTGCGGTATTTCTGCAGCTGGATGGGCGCAAAGTCCACAGGCTCCACCTCGAACTGGGACAGAGGGATTACATCGCCTTCTGCTACGATCCCGCTCTGAAGCTCACCGGTGGCCTTCTTGGCGGTCAGGGTGGTGCCATTGGCCTTGCGGATGGGGCGGCTAATCCCCATGACTTCGGTCAGCGCGGTAATTTCGCGGCCAAAGCTGGTGACAAAATCAACCTCTCTCGGGTTGACAGAAAATTGCTGAGTCGTAATAACATTGGGCTCAGCGGCAAATAATTGTAGTTTGTTCATAGTTACCTCCTAACAAATAATTGTGGATTTTCCGCGATTAAGCGGCGTCTTTCATTGGTGTCTTTTACAGCGAGAATCTGCTCTCTGGTTACTGTGGTTTCGCCCTGGTTGGCTTTGGGCGGATTGCCTCGGAACGCCTCTTTGATGTCCGCTTGCAATGCCGCCTTATAGGATTTAGCAAAACTCTCCACGATCTCTTTTGTCTTTTCCGCATCGTCTGTTACCAGATGCATCACCATTTCGTCTGGAATAGAAATCTGCTCATCAGCCAGCATTTTCCGCGCGGTTTTGGCCATATCGCCTAAAGCAATCTGCCGCTTCAGCTCGGCAAGCTCTTTTTCCGCTTTATCCGCCCGGTATTTTTCTTTTTGCTCGCCGGTCATCTGCGCCAGCTTCTCGGCCTCCGACACCTTATCATCCGTCAGTGTTTGCCATCTCTTCTGAGCATTCGCAACAGCGGTTTGGATAGCCTTGCTGACCCTCCGGTCAAATTCAGCTTGATGGCCCTCCTGCGCTAGAAAGTCGTCAAACGACATGGTGTTTTGTGCGTTTGTCTGCGTTGTTCCTTCGCCTGTCGCGCCGGTTGCGTTGCCGCCCTCTGCAGCAGCCCCGCCCCCTTCGCCTTCCGCGAAGAGCTGTAAAAAATATCTGTTTTTCATGCGTTATCCTTTCTGCCCCAGCCCGTCACAAGTCCGTTCTGTTGCCCGTAGTTTATTGTCGTTGCGGACAAGATAACCGGATATACTCCGGGAATTCCCTCTCAATTTCTTTAAGGCCAACAAAAAAGGAACCCACCAGAAGCCTTCCTGCCTCTGACAGATTCCTATAGCGTATATCCGCCTTTCCTGGGGATATGGAGTATTCAATTTGATCTGCTGTCAGCTCCTCCAAGGAGGCGATCAGCGTCTGTACCAAAGCGGTCACTCCGGCACAGACAATATCCTTGCCCGCCTGGGCGTAGCCCGCATGGCCTTCTAAGGCGATTCCGCCGTCTGTGGCGGAAACGGCAATCAAATCACACCACCTCTTTTCTACCCGGCTGTTCCCTGCCGGTGGGAGATATGCGGATCACTCTCCTTTCAGAAACTGGGCGCATCTTTCCAAATCTGCCATGCCGACGTAATCCACCGCCTTTCCACCTTCCATCAGGATTGCCATCGGAACCCGGCTGACTCCGTAGCGATCCGCCCGGAAGGGTTCTTTCTGCACGTTGATCCTGACGATTTTATTTGACCCTACCATGGACGCCAAAGGAGAGATGAATTGCTTTTCAAAGAAGCGGCAGGGCGGGCACCATGAGGCGTGGAAAAAGTAAAGCTGCCTCATTTGTCGCCCCCTATAAACATGTCCGGGTTGTCTCTTAACAACATAAAAAAACCGGTTCCCAGCTTTTCCACCTGCTCCTCGGAAAGTTCGACACAGTACATTCCGTCAATGGCGTGGATGATCTCGTGGATCAGGGTCGCTTTCTTCTGATTCAGGGAGGCCCCTGCGTTAAGCACGATTTCCTCCTCCAGATATCGCGCGATTCCATAAAGCTCACTTTTGTTATCGTGTAGATTGCTTTCTTCCCTGACAGCGTAATTCTTATACAATATCTTCACTTTTTCGGGAATAACCATAGCGTATCCTCCTCAAAATAGGCGTGAAAAAACCACCAGTCAACAATGGCCGGTGGTTATAATTTACAGCATCCCTATCAATC
>NZ_CBDTOK010000145.1:0-8046 GCF_965361945.1 Zongyangia sp.
GGCGGGGGAAAAGGAAGCGGTTGACCAAAACCGCCAGCACGATGCCAATGCCGGTATCAATGACCCGGTCCGCCACATAGAGCAGGGAGTTTTGAATCCCCCGGTCTAGGTTGGTGGCAATGTTGAGGAACACAATACAGCAGATGGCCGCGGACTCCTTCCTGCCCAGAAGGTTGGTCAGGTAGATGGCCAGAAGCAAAAATACCGGGATCACCAGCACATAGGCCCAGGTGTAGTATTGGGGGATGAGCCTGGACGCTTCCAGCAGCAAAAAGCCTACAAATCCGCCGCAGAGGGTGCCGATAAAGCGGTGGATCCCCGCATGGAGGGATTTTTCCGTGGTGGGCTGCATACAGATGACAGCGGCAATACAGGAGTAAAAGGCGTTCTCCCGATGCAGCAGGATGGACGCCACCAAACAGAGCAACACCGCGACGCCGGTCTTGACCATCCGAAGGCCCGGCTTATACCGCCAATTCATGGACATGCCCCCCACTTGCAAAGCTACTGTATTTAGTATACCATAAAAGAGGCCGGTCAACAATGGAAAACCGGCCCAATTGATAGGAAAGGAACTGTACCCCCTATGGATCAAGCAAAAGTCAAGCGTGTTTTTAAGGAGTGGATTCTCCCCTTTGCCATAGAAATCCTGGTGGTTTTTCTCCTCATCAAATTTGTCTTTTTCTTTGCCACCGTGCCCACCGGCTCCATGATCCCCACCATCAACAAAGGGGACTGGCTTTTCACCCTGCGGATGTACAATCCGGAGGAAAACATCCAGCGGGGGGATATCCTGGTCTTTGAAAGCGACGAGTTGGGCGAGACCCTGATCAAACGGGTCATCGGCCTGCCCGGCGAGGAAGTGGTGGTGGACGACCAGGGGAAAGTTTACATCAACGGGGAGCTGCTGGACGAGCCCTATGTGAAAAATCCCTCCACCACCTCCGGCTCTTTCCAGGTGCCGGAGGGATGCTACCTCTTTTTCGGGGACAACCGGGCCGGTTCCTACGACGCCAGGGATTGGGAAGACCCCTATATCCCAGCGGACAAGATCATCGGCAAGGCCGTCTTTAAGCTTTGGCCCCTGACCCAGATGGGGGTTTTGGAATAAGAAGCGCAAAAAAGCAGCTGCTTTTGCAGCTGCTTTTTTCATCCCACCTACCGGGCGGGCAGAGCCCGCTCCCAAGCCGCGCTGTGGTGTCAATCGCAACAAGGTTGCGGGCATCGCGTACAGTGTCTCAAACAAGACCAAGGGCGCGTCATCCTCGCCGGCAGGCGCGCGCTGTGGTTTCAATCGCAACATAGTTGCGGGCATCGCGTACAGTGTCTCAAATAAAACCAGAGGCGCGTCTTGCTGCCCGCTAGGGCGGCCTATTGGAGCTCTTCGGGAGGCTCGTCAGGGAACTGATGCAGCTGCCGGAGAGGCTCTACCACCTCAAAATCCAGCGTGACCTTGAACAGGTCGCCATCCACGGCAATATCCATCTCGCCGCCCATCAGCTCGGTAAAGCTCTTGGCAATGGACAGCCCCAGCCCGGAGCCCTCGGTGGACCGGGCCGCGTCCCCCCGGACAAAGCGCTCCATGATCTCATTGGTATTAAAGTTCATCTCGTAGGAAGCGATATTCTTGATGACAAAGATGGCCCGCTGCTCCCACCGGAACACGTCAATATACACCCTGGTCCCTTTCAAGGAATACTTGACGGCGTTGAGGATTAGGTTGGAGAGCACCCGGTTGAGCCTGCGGCCGTCGGCGTTGATATGAATCCGCTTTTGGGGCACATTGACCCGGAAGTCCAGACCGGAGGGGGCAATCTTTTCATCCAGCTCCGCCACCGTCTGCTCGACCAGCTCGCCGAAGTCGATGACGGCAAGCTCCATCTCCATATTGCCGGAGTTTGCCTTGGACACCTCAAACAGGTCCTCAATGAGGGTCTTCAGCCGCATGGACTTGCGCTCCAGGACCTTTACATAATCGTTGGCAAAGTCAGGGGTCAGCTCCTCGTTTTTCAGCAGATCCACATAGTTGATGATGGAGGTCAGCGGCGTTTTCAGGTCGTGGGATACATTGGTAATCAGCTCGATTTTCATCCGCTCACTTTTGGTGCGCTCCTCTACCATCTTGCTGATGCCCTCGTTGATGCCGTTGAGATCCATCGCGAAATCGAAGAGGGGATCGCTGGGATAGGGGATCAACGGCGCCGGATTCTCCCCCTCCCGGATGGCGTGGACATGATCCATCATCCGCCCCAGGTTTTGCAGGGAATTCCGGTACCGGTCGATAAACCGGTAGCCCACCAGAAGCCCAATCCCCGCGGCGAGGAGGGCCAGGAAGACGAAGAAGCCTTCCCCCATGACGCCGATGGCGAAGAAGATGGCGCCCAGCACGGCAATGCCCACCTCGATGCCAAAGAAGATGGCCATCTTCCGGGACTGCCGCTTCTGGAAGGGGTATTTCATACTATATTTATTGACGGCCTTAAACAGGGTGTTGACGCTGTTCTGCCGGAACACCTGCAGCCCGTTGTGTTTAAAGTCCAGGCAGATCAGGTAGATAGGCCAATAGGCCAGTGGCGCGGCCAGAAGGAGGGGCGGTGAATCAAAGGAGAGGGCAAAGGCGGAGACGCCCAGGGCGATGAGCAGGACATAGGCCACAATTTTGGCCTCCAGCCAAATCTTGGAAAGTCCCGCCGCCATCTGCTGGGAGAAAAGGAGCCGCCGTTTGCGGAAGACGCAGGAGAGGATGAAGAGCACCAGCCCTGCCCCGAAGCAGCAAAGGGCGATAACCGCTAAATAGCGGCTGACCTCATGGCCCAGATAGACCGAATAGGCCCAGTTGCCATAGGAGGCGAAGGCGCCCAGGTCCTCCCGGACGGCGATGATGACCGTCATGTGCTCATAGGCGGATTGGTCGCCGGGGATCCAGGAAAAGATCTCCTCGGCGCCGCCGTAAAAGCTGGGGTAGGTAAAGTCCCCCTTCGGCCCGGAGCCGGAAAACTGCCCCTGATTCAGATAGACCAGATAGTGGTATTCGCTCCGATGCGCCTCGATGTAGGCCTTAAACTCCTCCAGGGAGCCAAAGTCTGTGTTGGTATACTCCCGGTGGAATTCCGCGTCGGTGTCGTCGTTGACAAAATAAACCTGCCGGACGTCCCGGTCGGTGTAGAAATTCTCTTTTTCGTCTCTTAGCTCATTGTCCTTGTTCTCTTCCCAGTCCTCCCGGAACTTTTCCTCCTGGAGGGTGATTTCACCATCGGTCAGCTCCGGATAATAGCCGTACTGGTTGTAATAGTCGTTATAGTAGTTATCCCAGTACTGCGACTTATAGTCCTCAAACTGGGGGTTATAGGTGACAATGGTATAGCCCTCGTAAAGAGTTTGGCTCATCATCTCCTGAAAATTCCAGGTCTCGGTGTAGTCATCCTCATAAAACTGCCGGGAAAGCAGATACGGGATGGACGCCAGGGAGGCGACGATGAGCCAGATGCCTATAAAATAGGCCGCAAAGACAGCGCCACCCTTAGATTTTTTCGATTTTGTATCCAATGCCCCACACCACCTTCAAATATTTGGGTTCTTTTGGGTTGATCTCGATTTTTTCCCTGATGCGGCGGATGTGTACGGCAACGGTATTTTCCGGGGCAAAACTGGGTTCATTCCAGACCCGCTCATAGATTTCGTCAATGGGGAACACCCGGTTCTGGTTTTCCATCAAAAGTTCCAGGATCCGGAATTCAATAGGGGTCAGCTTGACATATTCACCGTCTACCGTCAGGGTTTTGTCCACCGTGTTCAGGACAAGTCCGCCTGTCTTGAGCACGTTTTCCTGCTTGGGCATATCCCCCAGGGTCACATACCGCCGCAGGGCGGAGCGGACCCGGGCAATCAGCTCCAGGGGGTTGAAAGGCTTTGTGATATAATCGTCGGCACCCATATTGAGTCCCAGAATCTTGTCGGTATCCTCGCTTTTGGCCGAGATGAGGATGATGGGGATGTTGCGATCCTGGCGGATCTTCACCATGGCGCCAATGCCATCCAGGCGGGGCATCATGATATCCAGCAGGATCAGGTGGACGGTGTTGTCTGAAAGCATCTCCAACGCCTGCAGCCCGTCGTAGGCCTTCAGCACATTCAGTCCCTCATTCTTCAGATAAATCCCAATGGAATCACAAATCTCCTTGTCGTCATCCACGACCAATACGGTCAGATCCTGCATATTCCGTTCCTCTCCTTTAGGTTTTTCACGTTTTCGGCGCCGCCGGGGCCCTGCCCCTTCCGCGCCAATAACGCTATTATACCACAATTCTCTTTCTCACTGTGATTATACGGAGGATTTCTTACAGGGCGGAACATGTTTTCCTTACGAATTTCTTACTTCTCCATGCTATTCCTGAAAGGAAACACCGGGAATATGGGCTTTGCTGGAAATGCTTCCCCGTTGCATCCAAAAATTGGTTATCAAACCTTTCGCATGTTGCACAAATCAAAAACGCCAATAGGACGATAAAAACGTTTTTTGTTAGTACATATTTGTAAAATTTGGCGAATTTTACGGAATTCACAAAAAAGCATGTTCATTTTTGTCATAGTGTATTATAATAAAGATGTATTGGTATATCTATATGACCCAATGGTCTGCCCGACGGTCCCCAAGTCATCAGGTCTGGGCAGACGGTGAAGCCGCTACACACATCATACTCATCACAAAATTTAACGTCGGAGAAAGTAGATTCTCCCCCTAAGGGAGGCAGGGAAATACCATGATGAACATTGCAATTTACGATCCATCCCAGGAAGACGGCCAGGCTTTGGAGGCCCTGGTCCGGCAGATGATGGAGGGCAAAGCAGAGGGCCCCGCTGAGACGGACACCTTCACCAGCCTGGAGAAGATGCTCGATTCCATGTACACCTGTCAGCGTGTGTTTGACATTGTGTTCTTATCCACCGACGGCACCGCCGATGACATGACAGCGCTGTCCCAGAAGGTGCGGAAATACAACCGTTTCTGCCCGATCATCTTCATCGGGCCCCAGGATATTTCCAACCTGGAGCTACTGGATATCCCCGGCGCCGCCTTCATAAAAAAGCCTCTGTCCGAGGCTGTGGTGGAGCCGGCCCTGGACAAGGCTTTGGCCGGTTATGACCCGGAAAAGGCCCGCCACGTTTTGATCCGCACCGCCCGGAAAACCTACGACCTGCTGCTTGATAACCTGCTGTATCTGTCCAGCTGCCGGCGGATTGTGACCCTCTACACCCGGCAGGGATTCACCTTTTCCTGCTATACCAAGCTGGGGGATCTGGAGGCCCTGATCTCTGACCGGCGCTTCCTCCGGTGCCATCAGAGCTATCTCGCCAACATGGATTACATCACCAACATTGTCGGTCACACCTTTATTATGGAGGGCGGCGCTGAGGTGAAGATCCGCCAAAGCGGCATCTCCAAAATCAAAGAGCGCTACTTTGCCTGGGCCCTGGGCCGGTATTAAACGTCAGAGATCATAAAGCGGCGATGGAAATTTCCATCGCCGCTTTTCCATCTTCCGGGAAAATGTCCTCCCGCTGCCCTAAGGCCCCTTCCCCCGGATTTTTCGCTCCCGCCGGACAGCCCCGGAATGAACCACCGATTCATGGAAAATATTTCTATAATATGCGCATATATCATCTCATGTAGGCCATAATGATGTAAGATTACCATCACATCAACATCAAATGTTATGCATACAGAGAACTGGCTTTTTACTAAAATTAGACCAAGAGCCAATATAATGAGGTGATCACATGGCAAAAATCCCTTTTACATTCCGTTTCGACGAGACCTGTCACGCAAAGATCCGCAAAATTGCCCAGCGGGAGAAGCGATCCATGTCCAATCTCATCGAGTACCTCTGCTGGAAGGAGATCGAGGCCCATGAGGCAAAATACGGGGAGATCCTGCTGACTGAAGAGGATTTTTCTGAGGAGTAAGGATAGGACGCTTTTCGACTCAGCGTTTCTGCACCCCCTCGGGATGAGATAATAAACGAAGAGGCGGCGGACTTTTGGTCCGCCGCCTTTTTATGCCTTGTTCTCCCTCACCAGCCGCTGACATGGGCCCGGACCATGGCGCCGAACAGCCGCTTTTTAAAGCCGGGATGCTCCTTTTCCATGGTGTCCAGATACTCCTTGGCCCACTGGCGCTGGGTGAAGGTGTCCGCCGGGCACTTGCTCTTGACCACCGGCAGCCGGCACCGGCGCTGGGCCGACCCAATATCCCGCTCCGGGGCGAAGACCAGGGGCCGGATCATGGTCAAATCCTTCCGGGAGAGGTAGGACACCGGGGAGAAGCAGCCGATCCGCCCCTCGTGGAACAGGTTGAGGAGGAAGGTCTCCACCGCGTCGTCCCAGTGATGGCCCAGGGCGATCTTGTTGCAGCCCTTTTCCTTGGCCGCGTCGTGGAGGGCGCCCCGCCGCATCCGGGCGCAGAGGCTGCAGGGGTTCTTCTCCTGGCGGATGTCAAAGACCACCGGGCCGATGTCGGTGCGCTTGAGGACAAAGGGGACCTCCAGCTGATCGCAGAGCTTCTGGATGGGGGTGTAGTCGGTGGGGACGCCGCCGAACATGGGGTCCAGGGTCACGGCTACCACCTGATAGTCGATGCCGATAAACTTCCGCAGCCGGCACAGCCCGGTGAGGAGCACCACCGAATCCTTGCCGCCGCTGACCCCTACGGCCACCCGGTCCCCGTCCTCCAGCATCTGGTAGTCGGTGATGGCCTTGCGCATATAGCCCAGGATCTTCTGCATCTTCCTTCCCCCCTTCTCAAAACCTGTTCTATTGTACAGGAAATCAGCGGGCCTGGCAATCCCCTTTTCCCCCGCCGGGCTTTCGGGAGACTGCAAAAAAGTGAAATAGCGCGTGAGAATGAGAGAGAAATCCGGCGTTTGGGAGAGAAATCGAGAGAAAGCACAGATGTAAATTAAATTTTTGCAAAAAAGGTATTGACACCCTAGGGCTTCTTCACTATAATGGTACATGCGACTTGATGTCTAAACCGCTTAGGAAAGCGGGTTTTGATAGAAAAGTTTCACTTTTCCCGCTGCCGTTCCCCCAGAGGAGGCGGCCGGAAGATACTTGTAGGAGGTAAAACGTATGTCAACAACAATGCCAAAAGCTGGCGAAATCAGCCGCAAATGGTATGTGCTGGACGCAGCTGACAAGCCCCTGGGCCGCACCGCTGCTCTCGCCGCCCATATCCTCAACGGCAAACATAAGCCCACCTATACCCCCCATGTGGACTGCGGCGATCACGTCATCATCATCAACGTGGAAAAAGCTGTCCTCACCGGCAAAAAGCTGGAGCAGAAATATTACCGTCATCACACCGGCTGGATCGGCGGCCTCAAAGAGACCAGATACGACAAGCTGATGAAGGAAAATCCTGAGAAGGCCATGATGCTGGCTGTCAAAGGAATGCTGCCCTCCAACACCATCGGGGCCAATTCTCTCAAGCGCTGCCGCGTATTCAAGGGCGCGGAGCATACCCATGCCGCACAGAACCCCGAAAATTGGTCTCTATAAGATAGGAAAGGAGGACATTTAAATGTACGATACAAAACCATTCTTTTACGGAACAGGCAGAAGAAAACATTCCGTTGCCAGAGTGAGACTCTATGCAGGCAGCGGTTCCATAAAGATCAACGGCCGTGATATCGACGATTATTTCGGCCTGGATACCCTGAAACTCATTGTCCGCCAGCCCCTGGAGCTGACCAACACCAACGGCAACTTTGACATTGTCTGCAACGTTGGCGGCGGCGGCGTCACCGGACAGGCCGGTGCTATCCGTCACGGCATTGCCAGAGCACTGCTGGAGTACAACGAGGAGCTGCGCCCCATTCTGAAAAAAGCCGGCTTCCTCACCCGCGATCCGCGTATGAAAGAGCGTAAGAAATACGGCCTCAAAGCCGCACGCCGCGCTCCCCAGTTCAGCAAGCGATAAAACTGTTTCAAAACAGCTCAAAAACCCCGAAACCATGCGGTTTTCGGGGTTTTTCCTTTTCAAATCCT
>NZ_CBDTOK010000146.1:0-10650 GCF_965361945.1 Zongyangia sp.
ATTATAGGGACACAGTCAGGTCATTCTCATGGTTCTCGTACCGGTATTCTGTCTCAGAGAAGTAGCCTTTCAGCAGCTTCATGGAGAGCGCATCCCCCTCCTCCAGGGGGTTGAAGGGCGCGCCGCCCCAGACAAAGCGCATCTGAGCCTTGCCAGTCTCCTCGGAATATTCGGCAGTGACGTGCAGTTCATAGTCGCCGGCGCTGTTGGGAATCACGTTGGTGGCGCAAATTTCCTCAAACGCCCGGCGCATATTATCCAGTTGGCGACGGGGCATGAGCTGTTTTTCACCGAACTGCTGGAGCTGCTCGGTAACGGCGATGAAGTCGTAGTCTGGGCTGGTGATGGTAAACGAGAGGACCTTCAGCCGCTTGACAAAAGCCCGTGTACGATCACGCTGCGGATGTTCGAAAATTTCCTCAGGAGACCCGTCCTCATAGATCACACCCTGGTCCATGTAGAATACCCGGGAGGACACATCCCGCGCAAACTTCATCTCGTGGGTGACGAGCATCATGGTGAGCCCCTGGGCTGCCAGCTGACGGATGACCGTGAGGACTTCCCCTACCATTGTGGGGTCTAGAGCGCTAGTTGGCTCATCAAAAAGGACGATCTCCGGCTCCATGGCCAGGGTCCTGGCGATAGCCGCCCTCTGCTTCTGGCCGCCGGAAAGTTCGTCGGGGTAGCTGAGAGCCTTCTCTGCCATACCGACAGCCTTTAGAAGCTCTATAGCTTTTTCATAGGCTTCCTGCCGGGAAACCTTCCGAATCAGGGTGGGCGCCAGCATGATGTTCTCAATAATGGTCAGATGCTCAAAAAGGTTGAACTGCTGGAAGACCATCCCCATGCGGCGGCGGAGGACATTGAGGTCCGCCTTTTTGTCACAGATATTTTCTCCATGGACAAAGATGGCTCCCTCGGTTGGAGTCTCCAGCCGGTTGACACAGCGGAGAAGGGTGGATTTGCCGGTACCGGAGGGGCCAATGATGGTGATGACCTCTCCCTGATGGATAGAGGTGTTCACGTCGGTAAGGGGGGTGACGTTGGGGAATGCCTTTTTGAGGTGCTCGATGCGGATAAGCTCGCCCCCCTCAAATTTCTTGGACGGTGCTGCTGGAACAGTCGGATGCTCGTTAACGATCACGCCTTTGGGCAGCCGTCGGGGACGGTGGCGGGGATCGATGTTCAGCTCAATTTTGCCAATGGCCTCCGCCACAGCAGAAGAGATGGCAAAGTAGATGATAGCGATGGCGATTAGAGGGAAGAACGCCTCAAAGGTGCGGCTACGGATCAGATCTCCGGCCCGAGCCAGGTCCTGGATAGAAATGTAGCCAACGATGGAGGTCATCTTGATCATGGCCACCACTTCGCTTTTATAAATTGGAAGTACATGACGGACAGCCTGGGGAAGAATTACATGGAGGAAGCTGGTGATCTTACTGAAGCCTAGAGCCGATGCCGCCTCCCATTGTCCATTGTCCACCGCATTGATGCCGGTATTTAGGGTGCCGGCTACAGCCACAGCGAAGATGACTGAGAATGAGATCACCGCCACAGCCACAGGGTCAATGTCGGAGGAGGCAAAGATGACAAAGTTCACGATGAGAAGAACCACTAGGTTGGGTATGCCTTCCATGATCCGGCAGAACCCTCTGGCCGTAGCAGACACCGCCTTGTGCCGACTGCGCAGCAGGAGACACAGGCCAAAACCAAGACCCGTTCCAAAAATCCCTGAAAGGAGAGAAATCTCCAAGGTCACCAGTAGGCCGCTGAGAATCATCTGCCAACGGTTTTCCCGGATAAAGGTCTTTTCAAAGTTGGATATGATTCCGTTTATGAATCCCTCCGCGGCCGGTTGCTCCGCGTTGGCAATGACCATGACAGTTCGGACCTCTTTGTAGGGGTCGGAGAAATTCATGGCCTCCCGCCGTTCTTCTGTGGCAAAGAGGTTGGACATGATGTAGTCCACCTTGCCTGAGGTACAGGCAGGCATGATGCCGTACCAGTCATATACCTCGATGACTAACTCCGCGTTGCACCAGTTGGCAAAACGGTACATAAGCTCTAGGTCAAAGCCCACCAGCTCGTTATCCTGATAGAAGGAGTAGGGTTCTGCGGCGCCGGTAGTGCCCACCTTGATGGTAAACTCTGGATTTTCTGGCACAGGAATATCCGGCATAGTATAGTCGTGCTCCGTCTCCCACCGACGATTCATATCGTCTAGGGTACCGTCTGCCTTGATTTCAGCGATAAAACCGTTGATAAGTTCCGCCGCGTTGGGCAGGTCAGTCACAGGGCTGATGCCCACCACCACATCACCGCCTTCTCCCACTACGCCGTCAGGATGAAGGGTTACATCGTTACGCTGGGACTTAACGCTGCTTTCGTAGGCCGTCAAGTTCATAGCGTAGGCATCAGCCTTGCCAGAGGTGACGTTTAGAAGGCCGTCGGTCGCGCTATTTACATATATGATCTGGGCGTCTGGATAGGCGCTGCGGGCATCGCTTTCGGTGGTGGTGCCCACCTCGACGGCAATTACGGCATCCGGTGAGTTCAAGTTGATGGCCCCACTGCTGTCTGTGCTTGAATCGCCATCCGAACTGCCGTAGACGGTCGTTGTCAGACACACTACGCACATCAGCCAGGCGAGCGCTCTTTTTCTCCAGATCCTGTCAGCTCTCATATTGATCACTCCTCTCCAGGTATCCACCCCAAAGGGTAATTTCCATGTCGCCCTGATGCTAGGGCAGGATCCGTCATCAGGGGCGTGTTCGACCGGGATCAGTAACTCCCTCGGCACATCCCCAAAACAAACCACATTATATATAATAGAAATATACCATACTAGCTGTAGCCGATAGCCTACTTTACAATTTTGTAAGGTTCGCGCTCTTTTTTGTGTTATAATGATAAGATAGAAAGGGTATTTTTAATTTTTTCAGCGGAAGGAGAGACCTACGTGAGATGGTTCTCGGGAAGCTTGGGAGAGTCATGTCTAGGATCATTCCGCTGCCCCCTAAACCCACATTGAAACCCTCCTCCCGCACCAGCGGGAAGAACGAAACATATGGGAGGAAGCGTCATGACTATCACAAAAAACGCGACAGACAGTACCCTGCGTATCGCCTTGGAGGGACGTTTAGATACTAATACGGCCCCCCAGCTGGAGGCGGAACTTAAAGCTTCACTCCCCGGCGTTACGGAGCTTGAGCTGGATTTTTCCGGTTTGGAGTACATCTCCTCCGCAGGCTTGCGGGTGCTGCTGTCAGCACAGAAGACCATGAATAAACAGGGGAAGATGACCATCCACCATGTCAATGAGACCATCATGGAGGTCTTTGAGATCACCGGATTTGTGGATATTCTGACCATCGTTTGATACGGAGAAGGAGATCTACATGGCTGGTACAGCGACACAGAACCAGAGCGGTAATTTAAAACAGGACGAGGTATTTCTGCGTAGATCCTTTCATCGGAGCCTTCTTCCCTGTGTTCTGTCCATACTCAGTGAAAATATCAACATCCTGACGGACGGGATTCTGGTAGGGCAACGGATCGGCACGGATGGCCTGTCTGCGATCAGTCTGTGTGTCCCTGTGTATCTGGTATTGTGTGTGGTGGGCTCTTTTTTTGGTCTCCGGTACTGCTATCCAGGCGTCTAAGGCCATTGGACGCCGGCAGCAGGAGAAGAGCCAGAGGCTCTACCACACGGCGATTTGGTCCTGCCTAGCCGCATCTTGCCTGACGACGGCGATAGGGCTTGCCCTCAGCGGCCCGATTTCTGCCCTGTTGTGCCCGGACCCGGCCATCCGTCCCTTAGTGCGGGAGTATAACTTCATCACTTTAATTGGAGCGCTGCCAAAGATTCTGATCTATATTCCTTTCTGGTTCCTGCGCATAGATGGGCGTACAAAGCTGGTGGCCAGGATGATGCTGGTCATGGGGGGCGGGAATATAGCCCTGGATCTTCTCTTTCTCTACCCTATGGATATGGGAATCGGGGGAGCGGCCTTGGCCAGCGTTATCGCGACAGCTGTGGCATGTGCTTTGGGCTTTTTCTGGTTATGTGATCAGAACAGCAGTTTCCATCTGGGATCCTCCTGGGTCACCACCCGGAAGGAATGGAAGGAAATCGCGGCAACGGGCAGCCCTTCCGCCCTGAACAATCTCCTACAGACCCTGCGGATGTTGACGGTGAACGCCCTGCTGTTGTGGGCGGGAGGCAGCGAATTGGTAGCGGCTTTTACCGCCGTCAACTGTATTAGTGCCTTTTCCTTGTCGGTAGTGGATGGAGTACCTCAGGCCGCTTCTGCCATGCTGGGTATATATAGCGGTGAGCGGGATAACGACAGCGCCGCCCTGCTGATTCGGAGGGAGCTGTATACCGGCTTTTTCTGCTGCGGAGTTTTTGCTGTCGCGGTGACCCTTGCCGCCGATGCCATCGCCTCTGCCTACGGCCTGCCCGATGGCTCCCTGCGCTTTGCCATGGTGTGCCTCTCCGTTGGTATGTTCCCGGCCTTAGGATGTAGTGTACTCTCCGGGTACTACAACATCACCGGTCATGTCCGCTGGGCGAATGCCCTCATCCTCTGCCGCGTTTTTTTGGCTGCCGCTATAAGCCTGTATATCGCCCTGACCCTTGGCATGAGCCCTTGGTGGTTCCTGGCCCTCAGCGAGGCTGCTACCTTGGCGTTGTGGTATTTCGCCGTTTCCCTCTACCATAGGCGGCACCCGGAGTGGACTCGGTACCTGCTGATGGATCGGTCCTTGGAGGAGAGCGGACAGGTGATCAACTTCTCTGTGGTCGGAGACACAGAGCATATCTGTGAGGCCAGCGGAAAGATCGCCGACTTTTGCCGGGAAAATCGGATGGATTCTCGGCAGGTCATGCGCTTTAGCCTAGCCATCGAGGAGGTTATGGCCATGATTGTCCAGAAGAATCCGGATACCGCTGTCCGCTTTGATGTGCGAGCCTTTTCCGTGGGGGAGGCCATGGGCATCCGCATCCGTTATGACGGACGGGCCTATGACCCCTTCGACCATCGTGAATTCCATGGCGAAGAAGACTTGGGCATCCAGCTCATCACCGGTATGATGAAACAGGTGGTGTATCAACGGACCTTCGGGGTGAACACAGTACAGCTTTTGCTCTAAGCGACAGGAGAACTACTATGAAGATGGACTACATTTCGCCGGGAGCGGCGGCTATGGCCAAGCTGCGGCAGGCCGCAGCCGGTGCCCAGAAAATCCAGCAGGAGCAGCTGCGGACCATATTGCGGCAAAATGCCGCCGCAAAATACGGCACGCGTTATGGTTTCTCCCGCATCCATTCCTTGGCAGAATTTCAGGAACAAGTCCCGCTCTCCTGTCACCAAGACTATGAGCCTTACATCCAAGCTCTTCTCTCCGGCGGTACCTGTCAGCTGACAATGGAAGAGCCGGTTTACTTCGCCATTACCTCTGGAAGCACCGGCACCCCCAAATACGTGCCTGTGACGGAGACGGATATGGGCATCCACTATGAGTATATCCACTGGGGCGTCTACGGCATGGTGGAGGAGTACTTTCCTCAACTGCCGCCAGAGGCGTTATTTGGGAAGATATTCCAGGTGGGTGAGTTCGCTAAGACCTATCTTCCAGGGGGGCAGATGTGTGGTGTCCGCTCCGCTTCTTTATATCAGTGGTTAGATCGCGCGGGAGGTTTTGATGCTTCCGATTACTGCGTGCCCAAGGAAGTCCTTTTCCCGGAGCGGGTGGAGGATCTGACCTATGTGAAAGTTCGCTTTGCTCTAGCGGAGAGAAAACTTACCGCCATCCACAGCGTCTTCCTTCACCGGGCGGTGAGCGTTCTGGATTACATTCGGGAGCACTGGAACCTACTGTTACGGGATATGGCGACGGGGACGATAGACGACAGCATCCCTCTGGACGCCCATTGGCGGCGGAAACTTCGTGGCTGGCTGCCTCCAGACCCTCGACGAGCGGAGGAATTAAGCCCGCTTCGGCCGGATCTCCAGCCGGAAGACATGGTACGACGGATTTGGCCCGATATCCGGTATATTCTAGGCATTGGAGGGGAGAACTTTCCTGTTTATACCCGCGCGATGGAACTCTATGCGAAATCTGTACCCATTCACCACTTTATCTATGGCGCTTCAGAGGGCTTTCTCAGCATAGCGGCGGGAGTAAATGTACCAGACGCCTACATCCTGCTGCCAGAGGCGGGATTCTTCGAGTTTCTGCCTGTCTCTGGAGAGATGGGTTTGCCCAAGACCATAGGGCAGGTGGAGGTGGGGGAGCGCTACGAACTTGTCTTTACCAACCACTCTGGCCTTTATCGTTACCGGATGCGGGATGTGTTGGAAGTGGTAGGCTTTTGGGGGCAGGCTCCGGTTGTCCGCTTCTGTTATCGGATGAACCAGGCTTTAAATGTAGCGGACGAGAAGCTGAACACCGAGCAACTGAGAGATGCCATGTGGCGCTTCCAAGAACGTACGGGCCTTTCTGTCACCGCCTTCTGTGCTCAGGAGGATTACTCTCTTCGGCCGGGTAGATACCTCGTTTATTTGGAGAGCCCCTATTTGGAAAACGCCGGGCCGTTGCTGGATCAGTGCCTGCGAGAGATAAGCCTGGGCTATCAAGGTTGCCGCGTTATGGGAGATATCGGACCGGTCCGTGTTCGCTTTCTGCCCCCCGGCAGTTTTCAGCGCTATGAGGTAGCCATGGCTCGCCGTGGCCGGACGATGGCTCAGTACAAACCCGTGCAAATTTTGCGGGGAGAGGAAAGCCTATGTTTTTTTGCCGCTGAGGCGGATAAATTTGAGGAAATGAGGGAAAGATGAACGAGAAGATCTCAGGACTCTCCATAAAACTCATTATTAGCGTGCTGCTTCTGAGCGTGTTGCTGTGCACTGCCATCAGCTATATGGGCTACAAGCAATTTACCATGGTGCTGGAGGACGAGTACAATCGTTCCGCCTATGAAACTGCGGAGACTGCCAAGACATATCTCGATCCAGACCGATTGGAGTATTATCTGGAGACTGGGGAGATTGACGAGGCCTATCTGGAAATTCAAGCCGAACTGGACGCTCTGGTGCTCTCTACCAACAGCTATCTCATTTATGTGACCCAGCTCTCCAACGACTACACCACCAGTACCTATATCTTTGACGCCGTACACCCAGATACTGGATTTACCCGCTATGAGCTGGGCTACACTGCCCAGGATATGGACCCAGCCTACCAGGAAGAGGTAGAACAGATCATGACCACAGGGGAACGCAGCGCGGTCTACTTCTATTCCTACACCGAAGCCTCTGGCGCCCACACCACTGCGGGGATTCCTGTAAAGGATTCCAGTGGGAAGGTCGTGGCCTTTCTGGGAGTGGAAAAGGCTATGACGGCCTTAGACAACGCCCGGAGGACCTATGTATGGAACGTCATGGGGATTACAATACTGTCGGTGGCCCTGTTCCTTCTGGCGTATATCGGTTTTCTCCGCAAGGAGGTGGTCTCACCTATCCTTACCATTGCTGGAGAGGCCCAGCGCTTCGCTGAGGACAACGTGGCTCGGCTGGATCTGTTAGAGCAGATCCGCAAAAAAGACGAGATCGGCGCCTTGGCACGGGTTATCGGAAAGATGGAAACGGATATTGTACAATACGTGGAAAACCTCACCGCCGTCACCGCGGAAAAGGAACGTATTGGAGCGGAACTGAATGTGGCCACCCAGATCCAAGCGGATATGCTGCCTCGAATCTTCCCCCCCTTCCCGGAGCGCGATGAGTTCGATATTTACGCCACCATGACCCCGGCAAGAGAGGTGGGCGGCGATTTCTATGACTTTTTCCTGGTGGATCAGGACCACTTAGCGGTGGTAATAGCCGACGTATCGGGAAAGGGTGTGCCTGCGGCCCTGTTTATGGTCATTGCCAAGACCCTCATTAAGAACCACGCCCAGGCCGGTATGGATCCCAGCTGTGTCTTTGAGACGGTGAACAACCAGTTGTGTGAGAACAACGAGTCGGGAATGTTTGTCACAGCCTTCCTAGGCGTCCTGGAGATTTCCACCGGCCGCTTTACCTACGTCAACGCCGGACACAATCCGCCTCTGGTCGCCCTGGAGGCACAACCCTACCACTGGCTGCCCAGTAAGCGCGGCTTCGTTCTGGCAGGGATGGAGGATGTTCACTATCAGCAGCAGGAGATCATTTTCCATCCAGGGGATTGCATCTTCCTCTACACCGACGGCGTCACAGAGGCGCTAAACCCAAACAACGTCCTGTACTCCGAGGAGCGTCTTAAGGCCTTTTTCAAAGGGGCGGATCTGGTAGGCAAATCCTTGGAGGAGCAACTAAAGCTCTTGCATGGCGATATTGCCGCTTTTGCCGCCGGGGCAGAGCAGGCAGACGATATCACCATGTTGTTGCTCCGGATCAATAAGATCACCGGGAGGGATGAGAATGGCTGAGATCACCGTAGCGGCGACCTTGGACAATTTGAATACTGTTCTCGCTTTTGTGGACAAGCAGCTGGAACAGGCCGGTTGTCCTCTGAAGCTAATGACGCAGGTGGATTTGGCGGTGGAGGAGATCTTTGTCAACATCGCCCGCTATGCCTACCACCCATATGTGGGAGAGGCCCGTGTTCGTTGTGAGGCCGGCGGTGATCCCTTCCAGATTCTTGTGGGATTTGCTGATCGGGGCCGCCCCTATAATCCTCTGGACCGGCAGGATCCTGACGTGACGCTGGATGCACAGCGGCGGCAGATTGGCGGCTTAGGCATCTTCATGGCAAAAAAGCTGATGGATGATATCCAATATGAATATCGGGATGGAAAGAACATCTTAACTCTGCGGAAAAAAGGATAATAACCATCATCCTTTATCTTCTTATGAAAAATTTATAAAGAGGGGGAGCTTTCTCCAAAGAAAGCTCCCCCTCTTTTCTATCCTGTTTTTCTAACAAATGGGCAGAGATAGCACTGCTTTTCCGCCAGCTTTTATGAAAGCATCCAAGGGTAAAGGAACCCCTCATATTATCGTAAATGACAGAAATTTCAGGCGACCAACTTTAACAAATCGCAAAGCTTGCCGCCTGGGCGTCATATCAGCTCCAATGTATAGCCGTCTCCTCGCTTGGAGGAGATCTCGATGCGGGAGTTGTGGCTGTTGAGTTTCCGACGCAGCCGGGAAATCAGCGTCCAAAGAGCCCGTTTGTCATCCTCTTGGTCGGTGTTCCACACCTCCATCAAAACCTTCTGTTTGGAGACGGTTTTTCCCACGTTGCGGACAAGTAGAAGCAATACGGCAAATTCCTTCTGTGTCAGCTGTAGGTCGACGCCACCCAGGTAACCGCAGTCGGAGAAAATATCCAGCTTCAGGCTACCATAACTGGCATAGCGGCTTCTAGCCTGCTCCTGCCGCAACCTTGCTTCAATCCGTGCAGCCAGCACTTCTAAGTCGTAGGGCTTGGCCAGATAGTCGTCTCCCCCCGCCCGTAAGCCCTCCACCACGTCACGGCTCTCTCCCAGGGCGCTGAGAAACAAAATGGGGATGTTGTACTGTTCTTTTAGTTCCCGGCATAGTTCTACGCCATCGCCGTCAGGCAACATAATGTCCAGCACCACCAGATCCACTGGATGCCAACGCAAAGCCTGGCGGCATTCCCGGGCGGTGGCCGCTTGAAGAATCTCCTAGCCGTACATGGTCAGGGCCTCGGCATTGATCTTCATAATGTGTGGGTTGTCCTCCACCAGAAGGATTGTACTCATGGCTCTGCCTCCCTTTTTAACACTGTAAACGCAAAGACTGTACCCTCAGGGCCGGTACGTTCCACCTTCAGGCTCCCCCCGTGAGCCTCTACGGCCTCCCGGCAGATGGCCAGCCCCAGGCCGCTCCCGCCATCGCCGCTGTAGCCCTTCTCAAAAATATGGGGGAGAATCTTATCATCTATCCCGCTGCCGGAATCCTCCACCCGAAACACTACATACTCCCGGCATTCCTGATCTGACGCACTAATGGTAATGACACCGTTTTGGGTGTGACGGTTGGCGTTGACCACCAAGTTGATGAAGACCTGCAACAGCATTTCCCAACTGCCATAGACTGCCACGCAGTTTTCATTATGCGTGTCCACACGATTGCTGTTTTTCAGACACATAGGGGTACAGATGGCCCGGGTGCTTTCCAAGAGTGGTCCTACCTCCACCGTAGCAAATTGGGCTTCGGTAGTTCTGCCATAGGTGTATTCCATGAGGTTGTTCACCATATCGGCCAGCCGTAAAGCCTCATTGCGGATGACCTTTAGGTTTTCTGGCGTTTCATTACTAATATGACCGGTGGACATTTGCAGGCCGGTCAGTTGGGCATAACCGGAAATGACGGTCAGCGGTGTTTTTAGTTCGTGGGCCACCTGGTGCAAAAAATCCAGATTCATAGCGTTCATCCGCTCCAGAAGTTCGCTGCGGCTACGGCTTTCCGCCAGTGCTTCCTCCTGCGCCTTGGAACGCAGGCTGATTGACATCGCAATAAGAAGATCAAATATCAGCATCCCACCGGGCATGATTCCGTAATGGCTGACAACGGAACTATGATTGACATAAGTTGCCTCTAGCAGGATGGATAAGATGAGCACAGCCGCGCCGCC
>NZ_CBDTOK010000147.1:0-5598 GCF_965361945.1 Zongyangia sp.
TGGGGGATATCGCGTTTATGTGTCAATCGCAACGCAGCTGCGGGCATCGCGGACAGTGTCGCAGATAAAACTCCGGGCGCGTCTTCCCGCCCCGGGAGGGGACCACCTGCCGGTGGAGGAAGTCGCGCTGTGGCGCAATGGGTAACCTAGTCGCGGGTGACGCGGCAGTGTCACAAATAAAACTTAGGGCGCGACTTGCTGCCCGCTAGGGCCGCGTCATGCCCGCCGCCAGGCGCATGGGGAATACAAGTTGTAAGGGATCAATAAGGAAAAGTCAATGAAAATGGCTTGATTTTTTTGTGGAAAAATGGTAACATAATAGATACAAATTTATAACTAAATTATAAATTTGTCATCAAAAAGGATTGGAAATCAAACAACAAAGAAAAAAGAAAAGAAAGGATGTAACAGATCATGACTCGGCAAGCAAAAAAATGGCTGGGCGTGTTCCTGGCTGTTGTCCTGGTCTTCGCCATGGCTCCTATGGCAGCCTTTGCTGTGGGCGAGGTAGCGTCTGTAGAAGGCGGCGATTCCTATACCTCAGTACAGGAAGCCATCAATAACGCCAACGGCAAAACCGTAACACTGCTGGACAATGTGGCTGAAAGCATTACCATTCCCGCAGGCACCAGCGTGACCTTGAATCTGGGCGGTTTTACTCTGACAAACACTGAGGGTAAGCACACCATCACCAACAACGGCACATTGACACTGACCGGCACCGGTACTGTGGATAACATTTCCCATGGCAGAGGCGCCCTGGTCAACAACGCCGGAGGCAACGCCACCCTGAACGGCCCTACCCTGACCCGTTCCCATGAGGCGGGCTCCAGCTCCACCAACAATGGCGGCAACTCCTGGTATGTAGTGGATAACCACGGCACCATGACGGTGGAAAGCGGTTCCATCATCAGCAGATCCTATTATAGTTCCCTGCTGCGGAACATCGGGGCTACCCTCAATGTCAAGGGCGGCACTATGGAGAGCAATTTCATCGTCCTGAAAAATGACGACGAAGGCGTCATGAACATCACCGGCGGCACCATTACCACCAAAGGTACCGGCGGCAGCGCCCTCCAAAACTGGGGCGAAGCCACCATTTCCGGCGGTACCCTCAATGCTGCGGATGGCGCTGTGGCTATCTATGCCCTGACCTGGGATGAAGACTATAAATCCGAGGTGACCATTCAAGACGGCGCCACTGTCAACGGCGTGGTCCGGGTCACCCAGGATACGGACTATGACGTGGGCACCCCCAAGGTCACCATGGAGGGCGGCGTTGTAACCGGCGGATTCCAGGTGGGCCAGCAGGCTGACGTCCAGATCACCGGCGGCCAGGTCCAGGGTTCCCTGCTTAAAACTAATCCTACCGGCTCCATCCAGGTTTCCGGCGGAGAGTTTAAGGCCAATCCGACTGATTTCCTCACCGCTGATGTTGCGGCTATCGGCTATACCCCGGTAGACGGCGCCACCTCTTATCAGGTAGGTACTGCTGAAGAAATCTCGGCCTTTATCGCTGGTAACGCCAGGAATGGCGACGCCATCGAAGTGCTCCAGGGCAGCCTGGAACTCACCGAAGTACCTGACGGCGTTACCTTCTCTAACTCCGGCGACGGCGATGTTACCGTCAACGGCGACGAGGTGACCGATGAGCCAATTGTCACCCATACCCATGAGCTGACCCATGTGCCGGCAGTAGCGCCCACTCCGGCAAAACCCGGCAACATTGAGTACTGGTACTGCGAAGGCTGCGGCAAATATTTTGCTGACGCCGACGCGACCCAGGAGATCACCGAGGCGGACACCTATCTGGCGCCGGAAGGCACCGCGGATATCCCCGGCTCCAATGAGGACCAGGTGGGCGGCGGCGACTGGGATTGGCCCAGCTCCTCCGGCGGCTCCACCAGCGGATCCGGCAGCTCCAATGGTTCCACCAGCGGAGATAAGCTCAACCCGGATACCGGCGACAGCTCCCTGATGGCAGGCGTTGTCCTGCTGGCAGCGGTGTCTGTAGGCGGCATCCTTCTCTCTAAGAAGAGAAAATAAAACTAAATACAATGTGAAGAAACCGGCTCCCAATGTTGGGGGCCGTTTTCTTCACCTACCGGGCGGGCAGTGCCCGCAGCCACCACCTACCGGTGGGGGATATCGCGCTGTGACCTCGTTTATAACAAAAGCGCGTGCGACGCGGCGGTGTCTCAAACAGAACTCAAGGCGCGGCATCCTCGCCGGTAGGCGCGCGTGAGACGCGGTAATGTCACAAACGAGGTCAAGGGCGCGATCTGCCCTCCGCAGGAGCGTGGGCGGTTTCGGCGGCAGCCGACGATTTTTTGGACCATCCCGGGACCAGCTGCCGCTGGAGGATATCGCGTTTGTGTGTCAATCGCAACTCAACTGCGGGCAACACGGCGGTGGTTTTGGCTAGGCCAAGAGCGCGTCGTCCCGCCCCGGGAGGGGCCCACCTACCGGTGGAGGAAGTCGCGCTGTGGCGCTGTGCGTAATTTAGGTCGCGTGTGTCGCGGCGGTGTCTCAAACGAGGTCAAGGGCGCGATCTGCCCTCCGCTAGGAGCGTGGGCGGTTTCGGCGGTAGCCGACGATTTTTTCGAATTGAGCGGGGGACTCCCTCAGGTCCCGCCCCCGCGAATCGAGGAAAAATCGCCGCCCATACTGGCGGGAAAGCAGCGAGCCTCATCAGGGGGATATCCAAGGGGGTAGCCCCCTTGGATCACTTTTGCATCCTTTTCTTGAGAGAAAAGGATGTGCCCGCCCCGGCATGAGGGGCTGCTACTGGGCGGGCGGCAAGTCGCCGCAGCCAAGTCGCGCCAGCTGCCGCCGGAGGACATCGCGTTTATGTGTCAATCGCAACAAAACCGCGTGCGACGCGGCAGTGTTGTGAATAAAACCGAAGACGCGTCATGCCCGCCGCTAGGCGCGCGTGAGACGCGGCAGTGTCACAAATAAAACTTAGGGCGCGACTTGCTGCCCGCTAGAGCCGCGACCTGCCCTCCGCAGGAGTGGTACTTGTTCCCGCTTTGGTGGGACGAAGGGAATTTTCTTGACAGGGTGCCGGCGGGGAGGCTACAATATATGTAAAGTCATTATCATTTTTAGGGAGGTAGCACTATGTTAGTCACCATGAAGGAAATTCTGGATCGGGCAAGCACAGGCAATTACGCTGTCATCGCCCCCAACGTGTTCTGTGAAATTGACACCCGGGCTGCCATTGCAGCGGCGGAGAAGCTCAATTCCCCCATGATTATTGATCTGAGCGTCGGCTCTACCAAAGATATTGTTGTCACCGGCCGCAACCTGGTGGACATTGCAAAACAAACCGCAGTTCCTGTTGCGGTGAACCTGGATCACGGCGGCGACGTCCACAAGAGCTTTGACGAGGTCACCGAGGAGATCATGCAGGCCATTACCGCCGGCTTTACCTCGGTCATGGTGGACCGTTCCAGCCTGCCCTATGAGGAAAACATTAAAGAGACCGCCATCCTGGCCAAGATCGCCCATTCCATGGGTGTGACGGTGGAATCGGAACTGGGCCATGTAGGCTCCGGCTCCAAATATGACACCGACGGTTCTTCCATGTATACCGACCCCGCTATGGCCAAGGACTTTGTGGAGCGCACCGGCATCGACTGCCTGGCTGTAGCGGTAGGCACGGCCCACGGCGTATACACCTCCACCCCCAAGCTGGACTTTGACCGGATCAAAGCCATCAAAAAAGAGGTAGGCAACCTGCCCCTGGTCGTCCATGGCAGCTCCGGCGTCCCCTATGCCGATCTTGCCAAAGCCGGAACCATGGGTATCAACAAGGTGAATATGGGCTTTGACTTTATGGATAACATTGCCAAATCCCTCCAGAAGCGGGACTTCTCCGGGGCAAACTCTTACAACGTATGGCAGTACATCCAGGAAGCCTATATGGAAAAGGCACTGGAGATGATCGAGTACTTAGGCTCCAAGGACAAGTCCTGGAAGGTAGAGGGAACCTACTGCACCGCCGCCAGCAAGCTGCTGGGCGAAGGCGGAGAAGGCTGATTCCCCTGAGAAAGAAAAAAAGCGCGATGCAGAAAGCATCGCGCTTTTTTTATAGCAACCCAAGGGGATAACCCCGGCTTGGGATTATATTTGGGTGGTTTGGAGAGGCGCCGGGGGGATGACCTCCACCGTCAGCTTGCCATCCTTGAAATCAATGGTCATCCGGCTGCCGGGCTGGATGTCCTCGGCGATGATCTGGCGGCCGATGAGGGTCTCCACATGATGCTGGACAAACCGCCGCAGAGGCCGCGCGCCGTAGACAGGATCGTAGGCGCTGTCGATGATGAAGTCCTTGGCTTCCTCGGTGAGCTGGCAGGAAAGCTGCTTGTCGTCAAGGCGCTCGTTTAAGTCCTTCACCAGCAGGTCGATGATCTGGGTAATGTCCGCCTTGGTCAGAGGCTTATAGAAGACGATCTCATCCAGCCGGTTGAGGAATTCAGGCCGGAAGGAGCGTTTGAGCAGTTCGTTCACCTGATCCTGGGCCTCCTGGGTGATGCTGCCGTCCTTGTCGATGCCGTCGAGGAGGAACTGGCTGCCCAGGTTGGAGGTCAGGATGATGATGGTATTCTTAAAGTCCACGGTGCGGCCTTGGGAGTCGGTGATCCGGCCGTCGTCCAACACCTGGAGCAGGACGTTGAAGACGTCGGGATGGGCCTTTTCCACCTCGTCGAAGAGGACCACGGAGTAGGGTTTGCGGCGGACGGCCTCGGTGAGCTGGCCGCCTTCCTCATAGCCCACATATCCCGGAGGCGCTCCGATGAGGCGGGAGACCGAGTATTTCTCCATATACTCGCTCATATCGATCCGGACCATGTTCTTCTCGTCGTCAAAGAGGCATTCGGCCAGGGCCTTGGCAAGTTCGGTCTTGCCCACGCCGGTGGGGCCTAGGAATAAGAAGGAGCCGATGGGACGGTTGGGGTCCTGGATGCCGGCCCGGGAGCGGATGATGGCGTCGGTGACCCGGGAGACGGCTTCGTCCTGGCCGATGACCCGTTTGTGGAGGATCTCATCCAGGTGGAGGAGCTTCTCCCGCTCCCCTTCCATCAGCTTTGCTACAGGAATGCCGGTCCAGCGCTCCACAATCCGGGCGATCTCCCCTTCGGTGACCTTATCCCGGAGCAGGGAGTCTTTCTTGCTGCTCTGGGCCAGGGATTCCTGCTCCTCCAGCTGTTTTTTCAGGGCGGGGAGCTTGCCGTATTTAAGCTCGGCGGCCTTGTTCAGGTCGTATTCCCGCTCCGCCTTCTCAATCTGGCCGTTTAACTGCTCCAGCTGCTCCCTGAGCTTCTGGACCTTGCCAATGGAAGCCTTTTCGTTGTCCCATTTGGCCTTCATGGCGTTAAACTGCTCCCGCATCTCGGCCAATTCCTTCTGGATCTCCTTCAGATGCTCCTGGGAGAGGGCGTCCTTCTCTTTTTTCAGGGCCGCCTCCTCAATTTCGTGCTGGATGATCTTTCTCTGGATCACATCCAGCTCGGTGGGCATGGAGTCGATCTCGGTGCGGATCATGGCGCAGGCCTCGTCCACCAGGTCGATGGCCTTGTCGGGGAGGAACCG
>NZ_CBDTOK010000148.1:0-46803 GCF_965361945.1 Zongyangia sp.
ATGGAACCTTTAGAGCTTACAAAAACAATCGCGAAAATCCTGGATAAGAAAAAGGCGTTGGACATTAAGGCGATTAAGATTAAAGACCTTTCTATTATCGCCGATTACTTTGTCATTGCCACCGGAACCAGTACCACACAGGTCAAATCCCTGGCGGACGAAGTGGAATACGAACTGACCAAGCTGGGACTGGAACCCAATAAGACAGAAGGGTATCAGAGTTCCACATGGGTGGTGCTTGACTACTATGATGTCATCGTCCATGTGTTCTGCGGGGAGCAGAGGGAATTTTATTCCTTGGAACGGTTGTGGGCCGATGGCCAGCCGGTAGATCTATCTGATGTTGTAACAGGATAACGTAAAGAAGGACAATTCCAGGTGTTCCGGAATTTTTCCGGAGCACCTGTCTGCGTAAAAATTACAAAGGAGTTGTAAAGGTTGAAATATGATTTTGCCAGCATAGAGAAAAAATGGCAGGACATTTGGGACAAGAACAATACATTCGCGGCCGTGAATGACTATACAAAGCCCAAATATTACGCTCTCGTGGAATTCCCCTATCCGTCGGGCCAGGGGCTGCATGTAGGCCATCCCCGCTCTTACACGGCGCTGGATATTGTGGCAAGAAAACGGCGGCTGCAAGGCTATAATGTGCTCTATCCCATGGGATGGGATGCCTTCGGGCTGCCCACCGAGAACTTTGCCATTAAAAATCACATCCATCCAGAAATCGTGACAAAAAATAACGTGGCTCGCTTTAAACAGCAGCTGAAGAGCCTGGGCCTCTCCTTTGACTGGAACCGGGAAATCAACACCACCGATCCCAATTATTATAAGTGGACCCAGTGGATTTTTATCCAGCTGTTCAAAAAGGGGCTTGCCTATAAAAAGGAAATGTCTGTCAACTGGTGCACCTCCTGCAAGGTGGTATTGGCCAATGAGGAAGTCGTGGGCGGCGTTTGTGAACGCTGCGGCGGCGAGGTCATCCATAAGGTGAAGAGCCAATGGATGCTGAAAATCACAGAATATGCCCAGCGGCTCATTGACGATCTGGACCTTGTGGATTATATGGACAAGATCAAGGTGAGCCAGAAAAACTGGATTGGCCGCTCAACCGGAGCGGAGGTAGAGTTCGGCACCACTGCCGGCGACATATTGAAGGTGTATACCACCCGGCCCGATACCCTGTTTGGCGCTACTTATATGGTCATTTCCCCCGAACACCCCTATTTGGAGCAGTGGGCGGATCGCATCTCCAATATGGAGGAAATCCGCGCTTATCAGGCGGAAGCAGCTAAAAAATCCGATTTTGAGAGGACCGAGGTAGTCAAGGAAAAGACCGGTGTGAAGATTCAAGGGGTCAAGGGTATTAACCCTGTTAACGGTAAGGAAATCCCCATCTTTGTCTCCGACTACGTACTGATGACCTACGGAACAGGAGCCATTATGGCTGTACCTGCCCACGACACCCGCGACTGGGAATTCGCCAAAAAGTTTGACCTGCCCATCATTGAGGTGGTCAAGGGCGGTGACGTGGAGAAGGAAGCCTTCACCGACTGCGAAACCGGCGTTATGGTCAACTCCGATTTCTTGAATGGACTGAGTGTAGAAGAGGCCAAAGAAAAGATAAAACAATGGCTGGAGGATAACGGCAAAGGCCATCCCAAGGTCAACTATAAGCTGCGCGACTGGGTTTTCTCCCGTCAGCGTTATTGGGGCGAGCCTATTCCTCTGGTCTACTGTGAAAAATGCGGCTGGGTGCCTCTGCCTGAATCGGAGCTGCCTCTGCGCCTCCCCGAGGTAGAGTCCTATGAGCCCACCGGCGACGGTGAATCCCCCTTGGCGGCCATGACCGACTGGGTCAACACCACCTGCCCCCACTGTGGCGGCCCGGCGAAACGGGAGACGGATACCATGCCCCAGTGGGCTGGTTCCTCCTGGTACTTCCTGCGGTATTGTGACCCTCACAATGATGAGGCTCTGGCCTCCAAAGAGGCGCTGGATTACTGGATGCCGGTAGACTGGTACAACGGTGGTATGGAGCACACCACCCTTCATCTGCTCTACTCCCGTTTTTGGAGCAAATTCCTCTATGACCTGGGGATTTTGAGCACACCGGAGCCCTATAAAAAGAGAACCAGCCATGGTATGATCTTAGGCGAAAACGGCGAGAAGATGAGCAAATCCAGGGGCAATGTGGTCAATCCCGACGACATTGTCAAGGAATACGGTGCAGATACCATGCGGCTGTATGAGATGTTCATCGGCGACTTTGAGAAGGCTGCTCCCTGGAGCTCTAGCTCTATCAAGGGCTGTAAGCGCTTTTTAGAGCGCATCTGGGCGCTGCAGGACTGCTTGGTGGAAGGGGATAGCTACCGTCCAGAGGTGGAAAGCGCCATGCATAAGACCATCAAGAAGGTATCCGAGGATATTGAAAATCTGAAGTTTAACACGGCAATTGCGGCGATGATGAGCCTGCTCAACGATATTTCCGATACCGGTGCTATCAATAGAGCCGAATACCGGGATCTGCTGATTATGCTTAACCCCTTTGCCCCCCATATGACAGAGGAGATTTGGCAGCTTCAAAACATGGGAGGCATGCTCAACGCCACCCAGTGGGTCAGCTATGATGAGGCTAAATGCAAGGACAGCACCATCGAAATCGCAGTGCAGGTTTGCGGAAAGATTCGGGCACGGATTACCATCCCCGCTGATACCGATAAGGATACGGTTCTCTCCCTTGCCAAGGAGAACGCTATGGTTCATTCCTTCATTGACGGGAAACAGATTGTCAAGGAAATCTATGTGCCGGGTAAGCTTGTCAACATCGTGGCCAAGTAATCTTGTTCAATTTGACTAAATCCACAGCGGTTAATTTACTTGACATGGGTAACTATGTTATTGTATAATATATGTTGTTACACTATTGTGTAAAAACTCCTGTCGCATGGCGGAGGGAGGGAATTAGTAAATGGCTGAAATTCGTATTAAAGATAATGAATCTCTTGACAGCGCTCTGAGACGGTTTAAGAGACAGTGCGCCAGAGCCGGCGTCTTGGCTGAGGTGCGCAAGAGAGAGCATTACGAGAAGCCTTCTGTCAAACGGAAAAAGAAGTCTGAAGCAGCACGCAAACGCAAATATAAATAAGCGGCGTGTCGCTCAAAAAGATGATGAAAGCGGGCAGTGTTGTCCGCTTTTTCATTTATACGGAAAAAAGGCCGAGAGAAAATTGCCTGTTTTCTCTCGGCCTTTTTATGTGCGATGTTATTTCCGGCGTTTCTGGATGGACTGAGGCTGCTTGCTTTTGTTTTTATTGAGGCTATGGAATATACTGAAAATCACGGCCAGAAGAAAAGATGTAATGCCCCACACGGCGGTATCAGTGTTTTTATCATATACATAGATGGCCATTAAGCAGACACAGGCCACACAGAAGATGATAGAAAGCCATTTAAAAAGCTGTGTTTTATTAATCATCGGTCCCCCTCCTTTCATCTTATACCAGGAAACACAAGTTTTTTTTTAATCTGGGCGAATCGAAATTTCACCGGATTGTACAGAAGTTATACTGCCGTCTTCCCGCTGTACCAATAGTGCCCCATTGTCGGCGATATCCTTGGCTACAGCATGATATTCCCCTTGGGGCGATAGGACGTGGATCCGCTGCCCCAGCATACAGAGATGGCTCCGATAGCGGGAAAGAAGCTCTTTGGTCTCCCCTGTAGCGGAGAATGCATGATACCTGTCCCAGAATTCGTCTAGAATCGCCCCACATAACTTAGAGCGAGAAAGAGGAAGCTGGGTAACCTCCTCCAGCACAGCGGCTGTAGACGCTATTTCTGTGGGGAATTGATCGCGTCCTCGAAAATTTATCCCAATACCTACAGCGGCAAACTCCAATCCGCCGCTTTCACCGTCCATGGAGGCCTCGGTGAGAATGCCGCTGAGCTTTCTGCCGTCAAATAAGATATCGTTGACCCATTTAATGGAGAGGGTCACACCATACAGGCGTTGGACAGCGTCAATGACGCTTAAGGCGGCAATCATGGTAAGAAAAAGGATGCGTCCTGCCTCCATCTGGGGGCGGACCAAAATACTCATATAGAGCCCACCCTGAGGCGAGAGAAAACTGCGGCCCATCCGTCCGCGGCCGCCGGTCTGTTCTTCGGCGACCACCACAGTCCCTTCTGGAGCGCCCTCCATGGCCTGCTGCCGCAATAGGGAATTGGTGGATTTGACACTGGGAAAAACAGAAATCCGCTCTGCTGGATATGCCATTGAAGTACAGTCCGAAATTTTTTTAGGGGTCAGCAGGTCGGGATTCCCCAACAGGGCATAGCCATTGTTGGTTTTGCTACGGATATCATAACCCTCCGCACGCAATTGGCGGATTCCTTTCCAAATGGCGGAGCGGGTGACGCCTAACCGTGCGGCCAATTCCTCGCCGGAGATAAATTCACCGCCGGCGGAGTCCAGTATTTCCAGCAGAGTTTTTCTTTCCATAGGCGGCCTCCTTGCAGGTATGTTTTTATTATAGCTGCCGGCCTGGGGATTGGCAAGCGCTTTACCCTATAAAAAAGCCGTCCCGGCCGGGACGGCAAATCAACTAAAGGTGGAGTTTTGTGAAAATCAGGGGCCAGATACCCAGGCCAAAGAATGAGATACAGGTATATTCGATCAGTTGTACCGGGATACTATCCCCCAGAAGATCCAAAGTGAATTTGAGAACACCAAGGCATAAAGCACCCAGGAGAAAACGAAGTCCCTTCCGGAGGGCAGTTCCTTTAACAGAAAAATTGACATACCGCTCTTCAAACAGGACGCCTAATGCAAAGCCGAGATAAAGCCCCAGGCTCCGGACATAATGTCCCAGATCAGGGAGAAAGAGGCCGGTCAGAAGGGGAATCAATGTGACTCCAAAGAGCAGCAAACGGTTTTTAACCTTGCGATAGAGAAAATAAGAGAGGGCGGATAATACAATTCCAAGGAGCAGGCCGGCAATAACGTCCCTGGGCCAATGGACGCCGAGATAAAGTCGGGAAAGAGCCACCAGCAGGGAAAGGACGGCAGCGATGAGAAAGAGCCACCACTTTTTTATCCAGCAGGCAATAGAGAAGAAAAAGGTGGAAGAGGACTGGGTATGGCCGCTGGGGAAGGAGTAACCGTCCGCTGTTTCCACCCGTAGACTGCGGATCCCCTCCTCTCCAATAGGACGAGGCGCTTTGACCAACGACTTGATGATGCCGTTGACGCAAAGGGTGACACAAAGGCTATAGCATAGATATTTGCCCATCTCTTTATTAAATACCCAGTAGATAAGCGCCATCGCGACGATGATAAAAAGCTCCTCCCCCAGCATGGTGACGACTTGAAAGACATCGTCCAGAATGGGATGGGAAAAGGACTGAATCCATTTGATAATTTGAGCTTCCATAATTCTCCGATCTGTACCCAAGGTACGTTATGTTTCTAAAAAGAGATTGAAAAGACTAAGAACTCATGGACATTCTATAAGATATTATACAGGATGCAGCAGGAGGGTTTCTGTAGAAACGTTGTCCTGTTGGTAATCTCGGACCTCCCAGACAGAGAGGTCTGCGTCACCGTCTTGCTTTACCTGAGGGGCAAAACTGTAGAGGACCTCATACAGTCCTGTAGTTTGGGCAGGGATGCAGAAGGTCAGCGTATAGGTGTAATCGGTGGCCTGGGAGCTTGTCCGTCCGGAGACCTGGTCATAAGCGCGCACGGCTTCCGGCATCAGCATCAGGGTGCCCATTTCGTCAAATAGGGTATGGATTTCGTCATAGCCCTGGGCTTTGGGCAAAAATACAGTGAGGGAAACCTGGCCGGCTGCGCTGAGCTGGGTGGCTGTCACCAATCCATCACTGGACGGACAGTATTGCGGCATAAGATCTTGCATCTGCTGGGAAAGCGATGTGTGAAAGATCCGATTTCCTATACACAGTGTATATTCTTTCCCGGATACTACATCTTCAATCCTCCAAAAGTCAAAACAGTCCTGATAACCGTCGCCGGCAGCGAGGCGGTAATAAGGCTGCTGGGAGGAACCAGCTGACAAAGCAACCTGATAGGTGAGGATAGGCCTTCCCTCCTCGTCAAAATGAACCTGGCCTTTCTGGGATGAAGATGTTTCGGACTTGTGGAAAAAAGTGTCTTTAAGAGAATTGACGACTTCCATCTGGGAAAAATATTGAATGGTGTCTTGGAGAATTTGCCGGTTTTCCTCCAGATCCTTTGTCACAGCGTCCTCAAGGTCCACATCGATGTAGACCACATTGGATAAGGGAGAGGTTACCCTGGCATTCTCTATAGGATAGGTCTCTTTTAAATCACTGACAAAAAGATGACACATTTCATTGTCAAGCTGTGCTGGGTTGGTGGCAAAGGAATAGTTAATAAGTATGAGGGAGATGCCAATGAGAGGAATCGCTACCATGATAATTAAAATAGCGACAATCCATTTTCCGGTTTTTGTCATGGTGTTCCCCCCTGAAAAGACAACTTGACGGCTTTGTTGCCACAAAACCGTCATTTACCCAAATACTATAGCAAACAGGGGAGAGAAAGTCAAAAGGATATCCGCCATTTCCAGGCAGATATCCTTAAATTTACAAAATGTTTAAGAAGCAGTCGCAATTTATTTACGCCGACTTCTGAATGTCCTTCTGTTTCTTTTTGAGGGAAAGGGTGGCGATAACAGGATAGTGGTCAGAGGGATAACGGCCATCAATCATGCTGGTGTCAATTTTCACGTTTTCCACAGTAAAATCGTCGGTGACAAAGATATAATCGATGGGGCTTTTCCCCAGTTTCCCCTTAAAGCCATGGTAAGTATTCATAGGCTCTTCGTGATGTTTGTCAAAATAAGAATAAACATCCACAAAGCGAAGATCCGAGTAGCCGTGGGTGTTTTCCCGGAGCATCCGCACACATTTGCTGTTTCGCTTGGCGTTAAAGTCCCCCATGATGATGGTGGGCAGGGGATCCGTCTTGTTATATTCGTGGATATAGCGCAGGATGATTTCCACCCCCAACCTCCTGGCCAGGCCACAAACATGGTCAAAGTGGGTATTAAACACCCGGACACGCCTGTCCTCCATCCCTTTGAAATGGACCTCTGCCACTGTGCAGATACGGGGAAATACGGCGAAATAGGCACGGCTTCCCGGAATCTCAGGATGTTTGGAAAGCCAGATGGTTTTGTGGAATTCTACATTGGCATCCTCGTTGCGGATGATAATATCGGAGTGTTCGCTCTGCTTATTTTTGCTGCGTCCCCAGCCAAATACGCTGTAGCCTTTCAGCATCCGCTGCAAGTCTTCCCGCATGGCAGGCAGGGCCTCCTGTACACCGATGACGCTGGCCCCGGTGCGTCGGATGGCCTCTATGGCCAATTGCTTGCGATATTCCCAGCGGTTGAACTTATCGCTTTTGCTATCGGTGCGCAGGTTAAAGGATGCCACCTTAAAGCAGTCGCTGGGATAAAAAGAATTGGTTCGAATCAAATAGGGTCACCTCTGACAATTGGTTTTTCTTCCTCTGGTTTTATCTATGGTGTCTGGGACCCGATTTCCTGTCAAAAACACAGAATCAAAGAGCCCCGGAATATACTTTTTATGATACAAGTTGCATTGTTTTTATGTTACCACACTTTATCGCTAGATAAAAGTACTAAACGCTTAAAGTTTTCTTAATTTATGTGTAAATTTATGAATATTTTTCACAAGTTTCTTTCGAAAATATTAATAGAATATCCAAATTGAGGGAGATTCTATAAAAAATAAAAAGACTTTCTTGTCCCTCCTGACGGATTGTTGTAAAATAAGGAAAAATAAGGCTAAAGGAAAAACGGAGGGATCTCTATGCGATATGCATCCATCACATCCGGCGATTTTACCCTGGATATGAGTAAGATTGTGTTGGGCACCATGATTTTCGGTACCCGGCTGACAGAAAAGGAATCCTTTGAAATGCTCGATTATTATGTGGCTCATGGCGGCAACTGTATCGATACAGCCAGGGCCTATGTCAACGACTATCCGGGCGGCGAAGGGCTGAGCGAAACCATCATCGGCCGCTGGCTGAAAAGCCGGGGCGCCAGGGAAAAGGTGATCCTTTCCACCAAGGGGGGACATCCTTCCGCTTATGATAAAAAGACCATCCGTTTGGCTAAGGAAGAGGTGGCAGCGGATTTGGAGGAAAGTTTGCGCAATCTAGGTGTGGACTGTGTGGACATTTACTGGCTGCACCGTGATGATCCCAGCCGGGATGTATCCTATATTATAGATTATCTGGATGAATTTGTGAAGGAAGGGAAGATCAAATTCCCGGCGGTGTCCAATTGGAGCGCTAAACGGATTGCCGAGGCAAACGCTTATGCGGCAAGGGCGGGAAAGACACCTATCGCCATGAGCCAGATCCAGTGGAGTCTGGCATCCACCACCAAGGAGCAGTATGGAGACCCCACCATGGAGACCATGACCAAGGAAGAATACCATTGGTACCGGGAGAGCGGCATGCCGGTCATGGCCTACTGCCCCCAGGCCAAGGGCTTTTTCTCCAAATATTTGACACTGGGGGAAGAGGGACTTAACGAAAAAGCCCGCAAGCGTTTCCTCAGTCCAGAAAATGTGGCCCGTGCCCAGCGGGTCAAGGCTTTTGGGGAGAAAAATGGGCTCTCTCCGGCAGCAGTGGCCCTTTCTTTCATCACCTCCAACCCTGTAGAGGGCTTTGCCATTGTGGGCTGCTCCAGCCTGGATCAGCTCAAGGACTCCATGTCCGGCGGGGACTTCGTCATCGCTCCGGAGGAGGAACGGGCTTTATATGGAGACTAATGCTACAAGGGGCGACAGTGGTGGGCCAGGACGGATTTTCCGTTTGGCCAAGGAGGCGGATGCCGGGCGACTACGGGATATTTACCGCCCCTATGTTACAGATACGGCGGTAACTTTTGAATACGATGTGCCTTCGGTGGCGGAGTTTGCCAGCCGTATCCGGCATATATCGGCCCAATATCCCTATTTGGTTTGTGAAGAGCGGGGCGAGATTGCCGGATATGCCTATCTTTCCCCCTTTAGAGAGCGGGCAGCCTATGACTGGGATGTGGAGACCTCTGTCTATATTGAGGAGAGGTTTCAAAACCGGGGAATTGGCTCTGGCTTCTATGCCCGCCTCTTGGCCTTTGCCGAGGAGTTGGGCTACTACAACGCTTATGGGGTAGTCACCCTGCCCAACGCCGGAAGCTTGGCGCTGCACAAGGCTTTTGGTTTTGAAGATGCCGGGATCTGGCATCGGTGTGGGTACAAGCTGGGCCGGTGGCATGATGTCATCTGCCTGGAAAGACATCTGGGCAATTTTGATAGGGAACCGGTGCCCCCGATTAGTATTGCGGCCCTTTCCGCAGAGAGATTACAGGAGATTTTAGGGAAAGGGGAAATTTAAAGCGCGTTTTTTCTCCAAATTCTTACAGGGTTCATGAGACCTTCATATGGAGGTCACATTCGCCTTTTATACTAAAACCAGCATCAAGAAAGATGCTTGCTAATAACTTCTTTTCATATTTCTTTCCTCTTTTCTTCTCTCTACTCTGGATGCCATCATCTTCCTTCGGATGGTATTCAGAAGAAAAATCGCCCTGTGCCCTGTGGTACGGGGCTTTTTTGACCCTGTGTGTGAATTTTCTTCAGTTGGTTTTTCAGCCTATCTTCATGCAGCCGTCACACAGGCGGATTAAAATATTTCATTATATCAAAATAAAAACCAGAATAAATTTGGAGGGGACCTATGTATCGGATTCTTGTGGTGGACGATGAAGAGCGGATCCGCCAAATGATTAAAAAATACGCAAATTTTGAAGGCCATGAAGTGGTGGAAGCCGCGGATGGCATGGAAGCGGTAAAGCTCTGCAAGGAGCAGGATTTCGACATTGTGATTATGGATGTGATGATGCCGGAATTAGATGGGTTTTCCGCGTGCAGGGAGATCCGCAAATTTAAAAATGTACCTATGCTCATGCTTTCCGCCCGTGGGGAGGAATACGACAAGATCCACGGCTTTGAGCTTGGCATCGACGACTATGTGGTCAAGCCTTTCTCTCCCAAAGAACTGATGATGCGGGTAGCAGCCATCGTCAAACGCAGCAGCGGGGAGACCCAGAAGGAAGTCCTTTCCTTTGAGGGGCTGACGGTGGACTTCACCGGACGCCTTGTCTATGTGGACGGGGAGAAGGTGGACATGTCCCCCAAAGAGTACGATCTGTTTTTCTATATGGTGAAAAACCGTGGCATTGCACTGACTCGGGAAAAGCTCATCAGTGACGTGTGGGGCTATGACTTTTACGGCGATGACCGTACGCTGGACACCCATATTAAACTGCTGCGCAAAACACTGGGCCCATACAGCAAGTTTATTGTAACGTTGCGAGGGGTGGGATACCGCTTTGAAGTGGAATAAACTGCATCTAAAAAATAAGGTGAGCATCAAGTGGAAACTCTTTGGCTACCTTGTAGTATTTGTGGGCTTTATGCTGGTATTGCTGTGGCTGTTTCAAACTGTATTTCTGGAGAGCTTTTACAAGGCCATCAAGACCCAGAATATTAAGTCCACTGCGGAAAGCATTGTCCGCAACATTGACAACGACGATCTTGATTCACTGATAGAGAATCTATCCAAACGCAATGATACCTGCATCCGCATTGTGGATGAAAATTTTGCAAACCTTTATTCCTACGAATCCGTGGCAGAGTGTACCATTCATAAGATGAATGTGAAGGATCTCTCGGCTATGTATGAAAAGGCGGAGGAGGGGGGCGGAACGACCTTCGAGTTGATTTCTCAGGATCAGTGGAGTGAGGAATTTTGGGTCAAGATGGAGAAAAAGGGCTGGGATGTACCGCCGCCCATGCGGACCAAGGTGGAAAATATGGTATATGCCCAGCTGGTGGAGCGATCGGACGGAGACACCGTCATGATCCTTCTCAACTCTACCATTACACCGGTCAACTCTACGGTGGAGACTTTGCGGGTACAGCTGATTTATGTCACCATCATTCTCCTGGTGCTCTGTGTAGGTCTGGCCCTGCTTCTCTCCCGGCAGATTTCCGAGCCTATTATCAAGATCAACCAGTCGGCGAAAGAACTGGCCAAGGGAAAATATGATACTACCTTCGCGGGGGGAGGATATCGGGAAATCTCCGAGTTGGGCGATACCCTCAACTATGCCGCCAAGGAGCTTTCCAAGGTGGAAGGGCTGCGCCGGGAGCTTATCGCCAACATCTCCCACGATCTGCGAACCCCGCTGACCATGATTACCGGCTATGCCGAGGTCATGCGGGATATCCCTGGGGAAAACACACCGGAGAATATCCAGATCATCATTGACGAAGCAAAAAGGCTCACCAGCCTGGTCAACGACCTGATGGACATTTCCAAGTTGCAGTCGGGCACCATGACCTTGAGCCTTTCTGAGTTTAACATCACCCAGACGGTCCGGGAGATCATGACCCGCTATATGAAGCTGACAGAGCAGGAGGGCTATCACATCAAGTTTATTGCCGATGCCGAGGCGATGGTCATGGCAGATGAGCTGAAAATGTCCCAGGTGATCTATAATCTCATCAACAATGCCATCAACTACACCGGCCCGGATAAGACGGTGACCGTCTGCCAAAGTGTCCGGGAAGGCGCGGTGAAGCTGGAAATCATCGATACCGGTGACGGTATTGCCCAAGAGGAAATCCCCTATATTTGGGACCGATATTACAAGGTGGATAAATCTCATAAACGGGCGGCCATTGGTACCGGTTTGGGCCTTTCTATTGTCAAAAACATCCTGGATCTCCACGGCGCGGCCTATGGGGTCATCAGCTCCATTGGCCAGGGGAGTATCTTCTGGTTTGAGCTGAAGACCACCTCGGAAGAGGAAAGGAAAATGCTTCCCTCCTCCGATAAGCATAAAGGCGGAAAGTAAATAAAAAACAGCCATCCGAGGATGGCTGTTTTTTATTGCCCTAAAAGCGTCTGAAGACGGTTCAGCTTTTCCCGGGACATGGCAGGGGTGTCTTCCAGAGGGAAGGGCACCCCCATCGCCTTGTACTTTTCCAGGCAGAGCTTTTCAAAAGGGAGAAGCTCTATTTTCTCAAGGTTGGGATACTGCTTGCAAAAATCCGCCAGGGCCTTGATGTGGGAGGGAGCGTCGGTAAGGCCGGGCACCACCACATGGCGGATCCAGATAGGAACCTGGAGCCTTTGGGTTAGGGCGAGAAACTCCTTGACTCTGGAAAAATCTCCCCGGCAATGGTCGCGATACCCTTTGTCCGAGAGAAACTTTACGTCCACCAGGGCCAGATCCGTATATTGCAGCACCTGTTCTGCCCGGTCGAGGCCTATGGCGCCGGAGGTATCCAAAACGGTGTGGATCCCCTCCTTTTGCAGGCGCTGAAATAGCGCGGACACAAAGTCCGGCTGAAGAAGGGGCTCACCACCTGTAACGGTGACGCCTCCCAGTTCCCCAAAATAGGGGCGGCAGCGCAGCACCCGCTGGGCCACCTCCTCCACCGTACAAACCTGCCCGGCGGCGGGGTCCCAGGTGTCCGGGTTGTGACAGTAGATACACCGCAGGGGGCAGCCTTGCAAAAAGACAGTATACCGGATTCCTGGCCCATCCACCGCTCCCAGGGACTGAAAGGAATGAATGCGGCCGGTGATGATCTCATTCTCCTTCATGGATTAAAGCACCTCGTGGAAGGTGCGGGAGATGACCTCCCGCTGCTGTTCCCGGCTGAGTTTGTGGAAGTTGACGGCATATCCCGAAACCCGGATGGTCAGGTTGGGATATTTGTCAGGATGCTCATAGGCGTCCATCAATGTTTCCCGGTTGAGGACGTTGACATTGATATGGTGGGCCATCTGGGCAAAATAGCCGTTTAAGATGACAACCAGGTTCTGATATTGCTCTTCCTCCGTCCTTCCAAGGGCAGTGGGCACAATGGAGAAGGTGTTGGAGATGCCATCCCGGCAGACGTCATAAGAGAGCTTGGCCACCGAATTGAGAGCGGCAAGGGCTCCATTTTTCTCCCGGCCGTGCATGGGGTTAGCGCCAGGAGCAAAGGGTTCTCCCGCCTTGCGGCCATCGGGGGTGGAGCCGGTCTTTTTGCCGTAAACCACATTGGAGGTGATGGTCAGGATGGAAAGGGTAGGCTCCGCGTCCCGGTAGAGAGGCGTTTTTTGCAGTTCACGATAAAATAGCTCCACCTGCTCCCGGGCGATGGAATCCACACGGTCGTCGTCGTTGCCAAAGGCGGGATAATCCCCCACCGTCTCGAAGTCGGTGATGAGTCCTGTTTCCGGATCCCGGACGCAGCGGACCCGGGCGTATTTGATGGCGGAGAGGGAGTCGGCAAAGACGCTCATCCCTGCGATGCCAAAGGCCATATACCGATGGACCTTGGTATCATGAAGGGCCATTTGGGTCTTTTCATAGGCGTATTTATCGTGCATATAGTGGATGATATTCATGGTGTTGCAGTACATCCGGGCAAGCCAGGGCCGGTAAAAGTCCAAAAGCTCCATCACCTTGCCATAATCCAGATATTCGCCCTCATAAGGGGAATGGACAGGCCCTACTTGCACCCCTTGCTTTTCGTCCCGGCCACCGTTGAGCGCCATGAGCAGCAGCTTTGCCAGGTTGGCCCGGGCGCCGAAAAACTGCATCTCTTTGCCCACCCGCATGGCGGAGACACAGCAGGCGATGGCATAGTCGTCGCCAAAGCGGGGGCGCATCAGGTCGTCGTTTTCATACTGGATGGCGTCGGTGTCACAGGAGACCTTGGCGCAGTAGCGCTGGAAGGGAGCGGGCAGGTCTTTAGACCAAAGCACCGTCAGATTGGGCTCGGCGGAGGAGCCAAGGTTGTAAAGGGTGTGGAGCACCCGGTAGGAATTTTTGGTCACCAGGGGCCGGCCGTCCTCTCCCATGCCGCCGATGGCTTCGGTGATCCACATGGGATCCCCCGCAAAGAGCTCGTTGTATTCCGGAGTGCGCAGGTGGCGGGCCATCCGCAGCTTCATGACAAAGTCATCCATGATCTCCTGGGCACCGGACTCGTCCAGCACTCCATTTCTGAGATCCCGTTCAAAATAGATATCCAAGAAGGTGGAGGTCCGGCCCAGGCTCATAGCCGCGCCGTTTTGTTCCTTAATGGCGCCCAGATAGCCGAAATAGAGCCACTGAACCGCTTCCTTGGCCGTGGTGGCCGGCCCTGAGATGTCATAGCCGTACATGGCCGCCATCTCCTTGAGCTTTCCCAGGAAATTGATCTGCTGATAGAGTTCCTCCAGCTGGCGGATGTGCTCCACATCCATATCCTCCAGCCCCAGATCGTGTTTGTCCCGCTGCTTCTCCTGGATGAGCCTGTCAATGCCATAGAGGGCGACCCGGCGGTAGTCGCCGATGATCCTGCCCCGCCCGTAGGCGTCGGGAAGCCCGGTGATCAGGCCGCAGTGACGGGCGGCTCTGGTTTCCTCATTATAGACCCGGAATACCCCGTCATTGTGGGTGGTGCGGTAGAGAAATTCATCCTCTACCTTCCGGGAGAGCTCGTATCCATAGGCTTTGCAGGCGTTGCGGGTCATTTTGAGGCCGCCGAAGGGATTGACTCCCCGTTTGAGGGGGCGATCGGTTTGCAGTCCTACAATGATTTCTTCATTTTTGTCCAGGTATCCCGGTTTGTAGTTAAGCAGGGAAGTGACGGTCTGGGTATCGATATCCAGCACCCCGCCAAACTCCTGCTCCAAGGACATGAGATTTTGCAGTTTGTGCATCAGCCTCTTGGTCCGTTCTGTAGCGGGAGCCAAAAAGTCCTCATTTCCGGTGTAAGGGGTGTAGTTTATCTGGATAAAATCCCGGACGTCAATCTTTTCCTGCCATCTGCCAGGCACAAAGCCTTCCCAAGGTGTAGCCATATCAGTTTCCTCCCTGTTCTGATTCACTCGCCACCGCCGGATGCGGCCCTTTTTCGCAGCGCAGACAATGAAAAAGGGCAACATCCTTGCGATGTTGCCCAGACGGTCGGCATGTGACAGATTTTCATTCCCTTGTGGTAAGCCCACTGATCCGTCAGTAATGAAAATCCCTTGATTTGCCCTTAGTATAACATCTGTTTTTCCCTTGTGTCAAGACGTGTTGATTGTCTCTCATTCCATGACCCTTTCATAGACTAAGGGGAGGTGAATGCCATGAACAGAGAAGATATACTCAATGCCCTGGAGCTTTCCGCCCTCTCCTATGGGGATATCCAGCCCTGTGAGCCGGGGGAGAAACTCATTGTCATCGACGACTGCCCTTCCGGGGTCCAATGCTATCTGCGAAAAAAGGAAAGACGCCTCTCCATCAGCTTCCGAGGTTCCGATTCCCCCAAGGACTGGGAGTCTGATTTTTCCTTCGGAAAAAAGACCATCCCCTATGATAACCAGGATACAAAAATCCGGGTTCATGAAGGCTTTTTGAGGGCCTATAAAAGCCCGGCGGTCCGAGAGAGAATCCACGGCCAGGTTTCGCAGGAGTTGATTCACATCTGCATCTGCGGGCATTCCTTTGGCGCTGCTCTGGCCATCCTGTGCGCAGTGGACCTGCAGTACTGTTTCCCTCATAAGGACATTCAGGTCATCACCTTCGGCTGCCCCCGGGTGGGAAACCGGGCTTTCCAAAAGTCCTTTGACAAACGGGTGTTCAAGGCCATCCGTGTGGTCAACGGCAACGACATTGTCACCAAGCTTCCCTTTGCCTTTATGGGATACCGCCATGTGGGAGGATGCATCCATGTAGGGCCTCCCCGCATTTGGGGCGTGTACTCCTTGCGGCAGCACCGGATTCAGGACTATTACGGCTCTCTGCTGCAAAGGATGCTGGGTTAGGGTTTGGCTTTATTGCGCCGTCATAAAAAACAGGATATAATAAGGCTGACTTTAAGAATGAGGGTGAGAGCGGATGTATATTGCCGATTTACATATCCATTCCAAATACTCCAGGGCCACCAGCCGGGACTGTGTGCCGGAGCAGCTGGACCTTTGGGCCCGGCGGAAGGGAATTGACCTTCTGGGCACCGGGGATTTTACCCATCCGGCATGGAGAAAAGAGCTGGAGGAAAAGTTGATCCCCGCCGAAGAGGGACTTTACCGCCTGCGGGATGAACTGTGCCAACAACCGGCCGGTGTGGCCGGAGAGCCGCGTCAGCCCCGCTTTGTCCTTTCGGGGGAGATTAGCTCTATTTATAAGAAGAATGGCAAGGTGCGCAAGGTTCACAACGTCATCCTGCTCCCCAGCCTGGAGGCGGCGGATACCCTCGCCCACAAGCTGGAAGCCATCGGCAATATCCACTCCGATGGACGGCCTATCCTGGGGCTGGACAGCCGGGACCTGCTGGAAATTACCCTGGAGTCCTGCCCAGATGCTGTGTTCATCCCCGCCCATATCTGGACCCCTCATTTCTCCCTGTTTGGCGCATTTTCTGGATTTGACACCATAGAAGAATGTTTTGAGGACCTGACCCCCTATATCCATGCCTTAGAGACGGGACTTTCCTCCGACCCGCCTATGAACTGGCAGATTTCGGCCCTGGACGGCTATACATTGGTTTCCAACTCCGACGCCCATTCCCCGCAAAAGCTGGGAAGGGAGGCGAATCTTTTGGAGGACCCCTTGTCCTATCCCACCCTTTCCCATGCCATCCAGACTGGGGAGGGGTTTGCCGGCACCTTGGAATTTTTCCCGGAGGAGGGGAAATATCACTGGGACGGCCATCGCAACTGCGGCGTTTGCCTGGAACCGTCCCAGACCGATCAATATGAGGGCAGATGCCCTGTCTGCGGGAAAAAGCTGACCATAGGCGTACAGCATCGAGTGGACCAGCTTTCCGACCGGGAGAATGGCTACCGGCCGAAAGGCGCCAAGCCTTTTGAAAGCCTGGTTCCCCTGCCTGAGGTTATCGCCGCCTGCACTGGGGTATCCGCCGCCAGCAAGAAGACGGCGGCCCGCTATGAGCAGATGCTTCATGCTTTAGGAGATGAGTTTTACATCCTGCGGAAGGCGCCTATAGAGGATATCGAGCGGGCCGCTGGAAAGGGTGTGGCCGAAGGCATCCGGCGGCTGCGGGCTGGGCAGGTGGAGCGCAGCCCTGGCTTTGATGGGGAATACGGCAAAATTACCCTGCTCAGCCCCGACGAGATGGACATGCTGGTCGGGCAGACCTCCTTGTTCGGCAAGGAGGAAAAAAACCTGAAAAGGACCCGGTCCCGGGTTTCGGCTTCACAAAGGGAAAAGAAAACAGCACCGTCTGTAGAAAAGGATGAAAATGCATCCGAAGACCTGCTCTCCGGGCTTAATGAGGAGCAGAGACAGGCGGTGACTGCTACAGAGCCTACCGTGGCAGTCATCGCAGGGCCAGGGACGGGCAAGACAAAGACCCTCATTACCCGCATTGCCTATTTGGTGGAACAAATGAGGGTGCGCCCGGAACAGATCGGGGCGGTGACCTTCACCAATCAGGCCGCCGAAGAGATGCGGCAGCGGCTGGAAGCCCAATTTGACGATAAAAAAAGGGTCAAAGCGATGACCATTGGCACCTTTCATTCCATCTGTCTCAAGATGCTGGGGAAAAAGGGGGCCGCTTTGCTGGATACTCCTGCGGCCCTGGAGACAGCTGCCCAGGTCATCCAGGAGATGGACCTGAAGATAAAGCCCTCCGCTTTTTTGCAGGAGGTATCCCGAAAGAAAAACGGAGTCCAAGGGGAGGAGGCTTTCAGCGAGGAAGCATTTGCCCGCTATCAGCAGCTTTTGGAGGAAGCCGGCGCCCTGGATTTTGATGACCTGCTCCTGGCGGGGCTGAAGCTGGCGGAGGAAAAGGGGAAAGGCTTTGACTATCTGCTGGTGGACGAGTTTCAGGACATCGCTCCTGTCCAGTACCAGCTGATCCGGCGGTGGAGCCAGGGGAGAAAGGGACTGTTTGTCATCGGCGACCCGGATCAGTCCATCTACGGGTTCCGGGACTCAGATGCCCACTGCTTTGAACGGCTGCAGGAAGACATGAGCGGTCTGCGTACCATCCGGCTGCGGATCAATTACCGCAGCACTCCGCAGATTCTCCAAAGCGCACTGGCGGTCATTGAGGAAAACGGGGGTGAGCCCCGGCTGCTTCAAGCCCATGGCGCCGGGGAGAAGCGGGTGTGTCTGGTCACCTCCGAAAGCGAGCTGTCAGAGGGCATCTTCATCGCCAAGGAGATCGGCCGGATGGTGGGCGGCGTGGATATGCTGGACGCCGGAGCTCTTCTGTCGGAAGGTGAGGGGGAGGGAACACGCTCCTTCTCGGACATCGCCATTTTATACCGGACCCATCATCAGTCCCGGGTGCTGGAAAGCTGTCTGCGCCATGAGGGCATCCCCTATATTGTCCATGGCCGGGAGGACTTCCTGGAGGAGGAAGGTGTCCGGGGCATCCTCTGCTTTTTCCGGTGGCTGACCCAGCCGCGGGATGTGCTTTCCCTCAGGGGATGCCTGGGGCTTCTCTGGCATTGCCCGGAGGATTTGTGCCGCAGTGTAGGCGAAGCCTGGTCCCTCCTGGACGGACAGGATACGGCGGAGAAGGTGACGCAGATACTCAGCCAATTTGAAAATACCGGCCTTCTGCGGGAATGGGGCCGGCTGGCCCAGGATTTTACGCCTCGGGTGAAGAAAGACAATCCCCGCAAGCTTATTGAGGCCCTGGCGGAAGAATGCGGTCTGGAAGGGAAAAAGCCGGTGGAAAAGCTGCAAAACATGGCGGTGTTTGATAAGACAATGGCGGCTTTTCTGGAAAATCTGGCCCTGGGTTCAGAAGGGGATTTGCGCCGCAGCCCTGTTAAGACCTATCACAGCGGCGCGGTGCGGCTGATGACCCTCCACGGCGCCAAGGGATTGGAATTTCCCGTGGCGTTTTTAAGCGGCGTGAAAAAGGGAAGCATTCCCCTAGAGTCCCCGCGGCACCCGGTGGATATGGAGGAGGAGCGGCGCCTGTTTTATGTGGGGATGACACGGGCCAAAGAGGAACTGGTCCTGATAACCTACCGGGAGCCTTCGGCATTTTTGAATTCTATTCCTGGAAAGCTGCTCCAAAGGGAAAAGGATGGGGCAAAACGACAGCCCGCTATGAAGCAGCTGAGCTTTTTCTAAAAAGAGGAGACGGTTTTCCGTCTCCTCTTTTCATAGGGATGCGGTTGACAAAAATGGGGAAAAGAAATAAAATATGAAATTGAAAATCATTTTCATATTCGGGAGGATATGGACAGCTGTCATGAATATAAGCTATCGGACCCGGCAACGGGAAAGTATATGGAATTTTTTGCAGGAGAATAAAGACCGCCATGTGATGGTGGACGATGTGGTAGACTATCTGAAAAGCCAGGGTAACGGCGTGGGAAAATCCACAGTCTACCGCTATCTGGAAAAGCTGGTGGAAGAGGGGAAGGTCCGCAAATACTTTTTGGAAGAAGGAGCGGGGGCTTGCTTCCAGCTGGCTGGCGGAGACGAGAACTGCTGTAAGCACTATCATCTCAAATGCGTCAGGTGCGGTGCGCTGCTCCATGTAGAATGCAGCTTTTTAGATCAGGTGCACGCCCATATCCTGCAGCAGCATCAGTTCCAGATCGACAGCCGCAAGACGGTGCTCTACGGTCTGTGCGAGCAGTGCAGGGAGACAGGGGAAAAGGAGAACCGGGATGAAGTTTAGAATCATTGCCTTGCTGCTGTGCCTTTGCCTTACAGCTGGGCTCATATCCGGCTGCGGCGATCTGCCCTCCAAGGAGGATGACGCAAAGCTGCAGATTGTTACCACCCTATTTCCACAATATGATTTTGCCCGCCAGCTATGCGGGGACAGGGCGGAAATCACCCTGCTTCTGCCCCCTGGCGTAGAGAGCCATTCCTATGAGCCCACGCCGGCGGATATGATTAAAATCAATGAGGCGGATCTCTTTATCTATACCGGCCAGTATATGGAGCCCTGGGCGGAACAGATCATTGAGGGCCTGACAAGTGATGATGTCACGGTGGTGGATGCTTCCCAAGGAATCCAACTGGATGCCTCTCATGAAGAGGACGAGGACGGAGATGGGCACGACCATGCCTATGACCCTCACATCTGGACCAGTCCGGTTTTGGCCCAGCAGATGGTCGCCAATATCGCTGACGCCCTGTGCGAGGAGGATCCGGAGGGGGAAGGAATCTACCGCCAACGGGAGGAAACTTATCAAAAACAGCTCCAAGAGCTGGATGAGAAATTTTCCACCATCATAAGCGAGGCATCCCGCAAAGAGATTGTTTTTGCCGGACGCTTTGCCTTCCACTATTTTGCCGAGCGGTATGGACTTACCTATGTGGCCGCTTTTGCCTCCTGTTCCCACGAAGGGGAGCCCAGCGCGAAGACCATTGCCCAAATGATCGACATCATCCGGCAGGAGCATATCCCGGTGGTATTTTACGAGGAGCTGACCGACCCCAAGGTGGCCAGATCCATCAGTGAGGAAACCGGCTGCGAAATGCTGCTGCTCCACTCCTGCCACAATGTTTCCAAACAGGATTTTGACAATGGGGTGACCTATCTATCCCTCATGGAGCAAAACGCCGAAAATCTAAAGAAGGGGCTGAATTAAATGCCATTGATGGCCTGCCGCCATTTGACAATCTATTATGAAAACCAGTGTGCGGTCAAAGATGTAAGCTTTGACATAGAAGCCGGTGACTATATCTGCATCGTGGGGGAGAACGGATCGGGGAAAAGCAGTCTGGTCAAGGGACTGTTGGGGCTGGTTCCCCTGCGGACGGGAAGGGTCACCTGCGGGGAGGGGCTCAGCCGAAACTCCATCGGCTACTTGCCTCAGCAGACGATGGTACAAAAGGACTTTCCGGCTTCTGTTTATGAAATCGTCCTATCCGGGTGCCTGAGCCGGCGGGGACTGCGGCCTTTTTACAGTGCTGGGGATAAAAAGAGGGCTCTGGAGAATCTGAAAAGCATGGGCATTCTGGAGCTGAAGAACAAATCCTATCGGGACCTTTCTGGAGGCCAGCAGCAGCGGGTGTTGCTGGCCCGGGCGCTGTGCGCTACCGATCAGATGCTGCTGCTGGATGAGCCGGTGACAGGGCTTGATCCCATCGCGACCACCGAACTGTATGATCTGATCGGCCGGATTAACAAAGAGCAGGGGGTTACGGTTATCATGGTGTCCCATGACTTTCATTACGCTGTAACCCATGCCGGGAAAATTCTTCACATGGATGAGGAACTGCTTTTTTACGGCTCCACAGAGGAATACCTGCGCAGCGACGCCTACCGCAGGATGACAGGGAGGGTCGACCTATGATAGAACTACTCCGGCAACTGTTATCCTATGAATTTATTGTCCGGGCTTTGATTGTGGGAACTTTGGTCTCCCTGTGTGCGGCTCTGCTGGGGGTCAGCCTGGTCCTCAAACGCTACTCCATGATTGGGGACGGTTTATCCCATGTGGGATTTGGAGCCCTTTCTATCGCCATGGCTCTGAACCTATCCCCCTTGCAGGTATCGATTCCCATTGTGGTGCTGGCGGCGTTTTTGCTGCTGCGCATCAGCGAAAACAGCAAAATCAAAGGGGATGCCGCCATTGCCCTGATCGCCAGCGGTTCCTTGGCCGTAGGCGTCATTGTTACCTCTTTGACCACCGGCATGAATACGGACGTCAACAGCTATATGTTTGGCAGCATCCTGGCCATGAGCCAAAGCGACGTATACCTGAGCGTGGGGCTCTCGATTGTGGTTTTGATCCTTTTTGTTCTTTTTTATAACAAACTTTTTGCCATTACCTTTGACGAAAACTTTGCGCTGGCAACCGGTACCAAGGTGGGCGCCTATAATACACTGCTGGCCCTTCTCACCGCCATCACCATTGTAGTCGGCATGCGGATCATGGGGGCGCTGCTCATCTCCAGCCTGATAATCTTTCCGGCGCTGACCTCGATGCGGGTGTTTCAAAGCTTCAAAGGAGTGGTCATTTGCTCGGCTTTAGTTTCGGTGGTCTGCTTTGTCATCGGAATCTCAGGCTCCTTTGTCTTTTCCACCCCGGCGGGCGCCAGCGTAGTGGCGGCCAATATCCTGATGTTCGCACTGTTTTCCCTGGCGGGGGCTATCAAAAAACGGACAGCGTAAAAAAACAGCCGGCTTATGCCGGCTGTTCTGGAAAATGCCGCTGGAAGGCGGTATCTTTTCTTCATTAATAATTGCGGAATACCTCTTCAATGTCCTTGGCATTGTAGATACTGCGGACCTCGAATGCGTCCTCATGGACGTCATAGATACATTCGTAAATATCAAGGTCCGCCCGCTGGTTTTTGATGACCATAATGTGAAATGCATCATCCTCATGGGAATAATAGGCGCTGTAAGAAACATTGCCTTGCTGAATATATTGCTTTTCCATCAAAGGATAAAAATAGCCGTGTTTGCGCAGAACCAGTGTCCAGATCTGGCCATCGTCGTAGATGATCTGGCCGTTTTCATCGGTGGGAGCGTCAACATACAGCTCCAGGGAGGACTTGTCCCCGCCGGGAACCAAGGCAACTTCGCAGGAGCTTTCCAGGGTCAGCCCCTCAGTATAGGCCCAGCCTTTGATCTGCGGCCGAATGTACTGAGGAAGCACCACCTGTTCCGGAATTTTCTCCTCCGCCGCAGCTTTGCTGGAAACGGTGGAATAGAAGAAGAAAGCGCCTAGGATCAGAAGAACGCCCAAAAGGGGGGTTGATAATCGTTTCCATGTCTCCATCCAAGGATCGCCCCTTTCCTTTAATTAACATGATCTAACTTTATTATAACGGTCCCTTCGGACAAAAGCAATGAAAAAACAATAAAAAATGAATAAAATATGAACTTTAGAAAAAATGCAAGAAATAGTAAGAAATCAGACACTATGGATTTGGGTCTGCCATTCGCCTGTGTTTAAATGGGGGATAAAATTGGCATAATAAAAAAGAAGGCTCAAAAAGAAAGAGAAAGGATTATAAGATGAAAAGAATTTTTGTGATTTGCCTGGCCGCACTGCTGTGTATGACGATGTTTTCCGCATGCGCCAGCGGGGAGAATGGGAGCAGCAGCGCTGCACAGGACGAGCTTGTTGAGGGAACTAAACTCAGCGATATTGTGGATAAAATTGACCAAGAAATCGGTATTGCCATGGCCGGAGAGGTAACCCAGGAGATGCTCAGCGACATGTACGGGATCGATGACACCATGGCAGAGGACTTCTATGGAAAGTATGCCCAAGTTATGCCCGGTGTAGACGATGTAGTGATTGTCAAGGCCAAGGAGGGCAAGATCGAGGATGTCAAAGCCGCTCTGGAAAAAAGAAAAGAGGCGCGGATTGCCGAGCAATATCTACCTGATATGATCAGTAAGGCAGAAGCAGGCAAGGTGGTCACCAAAGGTGATTACGCGGCGTTATTAATTGTGGGTGATACCACGAAGGACATTTCCGAGGAAATCGACAAGGCCGAAGAGATATTTTTAAGCTTTTTTGCATAAATTGCAGCAAAAAGAGCCAAACTTTTTTACGTTAAGAAAATATTTAGGATTTTTTTTGCAGGCTAGCTTGAAATTTGACGGTGTTTCTGTTAGATTTAGAGCTAGCTTTTGCTTTTTGAAAGATTTTTCTTTCGGCGGAAAATACTTCCGATTGAGATAATAAGGCACTATATCGATGAGGGGGATGCATAAGTGGTATTCAGTAGCCTGCTGTTTTTGTTCCGGTTTTTACCGGTTGCGTTTATTATTTACTACGCTGTGCCGTGGAAGCTGAAGAATCTCAGCCTTTTGCTTTTAAGCCTGTTTTTCTATTCCTGGGGCGAACCCAGGTATTTCCCGGTGATGCTGGCCACCATTCTGGTCAATTATCTGGCGGCCTTGGGTATTGAAAAATTTGCGGAGAGAAAGGGCTTGCGAAGGGCCTGTTTTCTTATTGCTGTATTTTTCAGTCTAGGCATGCTCATCTTCTTTAAATATACCAATTTCTTTATCGAAAACCTTAACGGCTTATTGAATCTTTCCATCGGGACGCTGGAGCTGACCCTTCCTTTGGGAATCAGTTTCTATACCTTCCAGACCATGTCCTATACCATCGACGTTTATCGGGGGAAGGTCAAGGCTGAGCACAACATCATCGACCTGGGCGCCTTTGTAGTATTGTTCCCGCAGTTGATCGCCGGCCCCATCGTACTTTACACCGATATCAACAAAGAGCTTAAGAGCCGGAAAATCCGCCTGGCTCAGATTGAGGAAGGCGTGAAAATTTTCATCCTTGGCCTGGGGAAAAAGGTACTGATTGCCAACAATATCGGCGCCTTGTGGACAGAGGTGGAAACTTTGGGATTTGCTAATGTATCCACCCCGCTGGCATGGCTGGGAATCCTGGCCTTTGCCCTGCAAATCTTTTTTGACTTTAGCGGATATTCTACCATGGCCATCGGCCTTGGCAAGATGCTGGGCTTTGAGTTCCCTGAAAACTTTAACTATCCCTACATTGCCCGGAGCATTACCGACTTCTGGCGCCGGTGGCATATGACCCTTAGCTCCTGGTTCCGGGAGTATGTATACATCCCCCTGGGCGGTAACCGCAAGGGCAAAGCGCGGATGTATTTTAACCTTTTTGTGGTCTGGGCCTGTACCGGATTTTGGCATGGGGCCAACTGGAACTTTATTTTCTGGGGACTGTTTTTCTTTGTATTCCTGGCCATCGAGAAGGCGGGATTTTCGAATTTCTTGGACAAGCACCGGATTTTCTCCCATGTGTATGTGCTCTTTTTGCTCCTCATCTCTTGGAGCCTGTTCGCCATCACCGATTTGGGACAGCTGGGCACCTTCTTCACCAAGCTGTTCTCCTTTAGTGGCGGCATGGATTGGCTCTACTACCTGCGAAATTACGCAGTAACCATTGTTATCGCCTGCTTCTTATCCACCCCGTTGATTGCCAAGGTGCTTTCTAAGGTGGACGTCAACTGGATTAAAAATGCGATCTATCTGCTTATCTTCCTACTGTCAGTGGCTTATCTGGTGGATGCCACCTACAACCCATTTCTCTACTTTAGATTCTGATGAAAGGAGACTGATCTTCTATGGAAAAAATCAAACATTTACTTCGGCATCCCATGACTGTGATTTTCGGTCTCCTCATCGTTGGTATTTTTATCTGGGACAACTTCTATCCGGTCCGGGATTTTTCTGAGATGGAAAACCGGGTGCTAGCACAAAAACCGGATTTTTCTATCAGAAGCCTGATGGCGGAAGGCGATCAGAGCTATACGATGAAATATGAAACCTATGTCAACGATCAGTTTGTCCTCCGCGATCAGTGGATCAGCCTGAAATCCCGGACAGAGTATCTATTGGGGAAGACGGAAAACAATGGGGTGGTCTATGGAAAGGATCACTACATGTTCGAGAAATACTTCGCCACCGATGAAGACCGTTTACAGAAAAACATCGGCTTTGTGGAGGAGTTTGGCAAGAAATACAGCGCGACCAATGAGATTACAGCGATGATTGTGCCTTATTCTTATGAGGTGCTCAGTGATAAGGTGCCCAGTGGCCTTCATTTTGTTGACCAGGTAGCATGGACTGAGGAAATCTATGACCGTTTTTCCAAGAGTGGGATCTCCACCCTGGATGTTTACTCGGCCCTTTCCCAGCATAAAGATGCATATATCTATTACCGCACCGATCACCATTGGACGACCACAGGCGCCTACTATGCCTATCGGCAGTTCTGCGAAAGCCGGGGCCTGACACCGGCGGAGCTGTCCGATTTGACAAAGCATGAGGTAGAGGATTTCTACGGTACCTTCTTTTCAAAGTCTAAAGCGTTTAATACGGTGCCAGACACCATTGATTACTATGATTTGTCCACCTCTCAAGTAACCATTGACGGTGAAGAGGTAGAAGGCATCTACAATTTGGATCAATTTGAGAAGCGGGATAAATATGGCGCTTTCCTACACGGCAACAATGGCTTGACCATCATGAAAAGTGGGGAACAGAGCCGGTCTCAAAATAATGAGAACCCCAGCCGGATCCTGGTCATCAAAGACAGCTTTGGCAATAGCTTTGTCCCCTTCCTACTTCAAAATTATGACGAGGTCTGGGCCATCGACCTGCGATATCTGGGAGAGGATTTGAGCACTATTATGGCTGAAAACCACTTTGACGATGTGCTTATCCTTTATGGTTTTGTGCCATTTGGCAGCTATCCCAGTGTTTCAAAAATTACCTATTAAAAGAAAGGCTTCCTGCCCGGCGGGAAGCCTTTCTTTTAACGGCCGGTGGTTGTACTCCCTGAGAAAACAAGGTATAATAAACTACAACTATACTCAACAGAAAGAGAGAATATCCTTCCATGATCGTATCACTTCAGTCGGTGACCAAATACTTCGGTTCCGACCTGATTATAGAAGATTGTACAGAAAATATTGAGCCTGCGCAGCGCATCGGTATCATTGGCCCCAATGGGGCGGGAAAATCCACCCTCCTGCGGCTGATTACAGGAGAGCTTGTGCCGGATGAAGGGGAAATCACCATCCAAAACGGGCTGCGTATCGGCTACCTGAAGCAGAATAGCGGCCTGGATAGGGACAATACCATCTATGATGAGATGAAAAGTGCCTTTGCCGATGTGATCCAGATAGGGGAGCATCTGCGTCTGCTGGAGCAGGAAATGGCCAGGATTCCCCACGACGGGGAAGCATATGAAAAGATTGCCGCTATCTATGCCGGGGAGCAGGCCAAATTTGAGGCCCGGGACGGCTATCAAATGGATGTGGCCATCAAGACGGTGCTGGGAGGCATGGGCTTTGGCGCCGATGTTTATGACAGCGTCATCGGCCGTCTTTCCGGCGGGGAAAAGACCCGGCTTGCCATCGCCAAGCTGCTTTTGGAAAAGCCGGAGCTGCTCATCCTGGATGAGCCCACCAACCATCTGGATTTTAAAACCCTGCAGTGGCTGGAAGAGTATCTGAAAGGCTATAAGGGAGCGGTGCTTATCGTCTCCCATGACCGGTATTTCCTCGATCAGCTGGTGGACACCATCTGGGAGGTCAGCGAATGCGAGGTGACCGGGTATCGGGGCAACTATACAGCCTATCTGCGGCAGCGGGATGAGCGGGTCAAAAGGATGCAGAAGGAATACGAGATCCAGTCCCAGGTCATCGCGTCCATGCAGGACTATGTGGCCCGGAACATCACCCGGGCCAGCACCTCCAATATGGCAAAGAGCCGCCAGAAGGCTTTGGAACGGATGGAGCCGCTGAAGAAGCCGAAAACTTACCAGAAGCCGCCGAAAATCTTCTTCCGCTTTCCCAAGAATACCTCTAACGATGTATTGCTGGTCAAGGACCTGTCAGTGTCGGTGGGGGAGGGAACGGCTAGGCGATTGCTGATTCCCAATGTGGAACTGGACGTGAAAAAGGGTCAGAAAATTGCCATCATTGGTCCCAATGGCTGCGGAAAAACCACCCTGCTCAAGATGCTGATGGGCAAAATTCCCCATGATACCGGCAGGATCGAGTGGGGGAAAAACGTCCACATGGGTTACTATGACCAGGAAAACGCGGACATGAATCCTCAAAACACCGCCCTGGAAGAGGTTTGGCAGCGGTATCCCCGCATGGCGGAGCAGGAAGTGCGCAATGCTTTAGGATGCGTGCTCCTCACCGGGGAAAATGTCTACAAAAAGATCGGGGAGCTTTCCGGCGGTGAGCGGGCCAAGGTGGAGTTTGCCATCCTGCGGCTGCGGGAGAGCAATGTACTTCTGCTGGACGAACCTACCAACCATCTGGATTTGCAGACCAAAGAGGCCATTGAGGATGCCCTGCGCGAATTTGAGGGGGTCATCCTGCTCATTTCCCATGACCGGTATCTGCTCAACCGGGTACCGGATCAGATTCTGGATCTGAGCGGTGGCCGTGCTATCCTGTATAATGGAAACTTTGACGCCTATCTGGAGCAGAAGGCAGAGCTCCCGGAGGAAAGCATAAAAGTACCGCTGAAAGAAAGCGATTCACAGAATAAGCAATCTTTTTACAAAGGCAAGGAGCAGCGCCGGAAAGCCGCCATGCGCAAGGCAAGGCTCAAGGAGCTGGAGGAGGCCATTGGATCGGCAGAGGCTATGTGTGCCGAATTGGAACAGGCCATTGCGGATCCGGAGAACGCCAGCGATTACGAAAAGATCACCCAGCTCTGCAGCGATTTAGAAACGCAAAAACAGCAGCTAAACGACCTAAGTGATGAATGGATCCTCCTTTCAGAGGAAGCGGAGATGGCGTAAGACCCATCAAACTATATGAGGAAGAAGGATATGTATGAAACTTGAAAAGAACAATCGGTATTTTACGGTTTCCCTCTATGCTTTTCTGGTCATCGTGGCAAGTATTCTGTTTTTCCTTTTTTTGTTTAACATCAGCTACTTTCTGGGACTTTTGTCCAAGCTGATCGGCATCCTGCTTCCCTTTATTTATGGCTTTTCCATCGCGTACCTGCTCAACCCTCTGATGAAGTGGCTGGAAAACAAAGGGATCAAGAGGGTGTTCAAAGACAAACTGCGGCCTAAATATCAACGGATGCTTTCTATTCTCCTCACCTTTGTGGTCTTTTTTGCCGTGCTCGCCCTGTTGTTTTTCACCATTATCCCTGAGGTGGCAAACAGTATTTCCAACCTGACCCACAACATCTCGTCATACGCGGCGCAGCTGGAGGACTTTGCCCAGAATACTTTGGTGGGGCTGCTGGGAGATGAGGAGGCAGCGGCGGAATTGGTTCAAAATCTGGGCAGCATGATTGGCTCCGCAGAAGGAATTCTGGCTAAAGTTTATGAAGTTGTAACCGATGCCTTGCCCCATGTAGTAGGCTATACCATCCAGATTACCTCCGGCATTGTCCGGGCGGCCATCGGCTTTATTATCTCTGTTTATGTCCTTTATCATAAGGAGCGCTTTTTTGCCCAGGCAAAAAAGGCCATGTACGCGCTGATGAAAAAGGAACGGGTGGACTCCCTCATCCGCTTGGGACATAAGTCCAACGCCACTTTTAGCGGCTTTATTGCCGGGCAGATTCTGGATGCGCTGATCGTGGGCATTCTCTGTTTTGTTTTTATGAGTATCTTCCGTTTTCCCTATCCCATGCTCATCAGTGTCCTAGTGGCGGTGACCAACGTAATCCCCTATTTTGGTCCCTTTATTGGAGCTATTCCCAGCATTCTATTGGTGCTGATGATTAATCCTGTCCAAGCGTTTTGGTTTGCGATATTCATCCTGGCCCTACAGCAGTTTGACGGCAATGTCCTTTGTCCCAAGATTCTGGGCCAATCCATTGGGATTTCCGCCTTCTGGGTTATTTTTGCCCTGCTGTTGGCCGGCGGTATTTTCGGATTTTTGGGAATGTTCATCGGCGTTCCCATCTTCGCCATCATCTACACCCTGGTACGCAGCTTTATTGAAGAACGGCTCACCAAAAAGAACCTTTCCACCGATACCCACGATTATGCCAGTGATGAAAATCCCATTCGGTTTTAGTATTGGGTTTGGGAGGTTCCACCCTTTCGAGGCTAGATATCTTCATGAAGGGACAATAAAAGCCGGCTTGCGATAAGTTTACGAAAAAACTCCGTGTCAATGGTTTTGCCATCGACACGGAGTTTTTTATGTTACGAAGGGCAAAAGACAGATGAAATCACAAAATCGTCTTATCCTAATCTACTGAAGTTTCCCATCTTCGGGTGGCCATGCTTCATGCCGCTATGAGAAAACTGCTGGCGCCGGACTGACTGACGGCTGCCAGCCGAAAATAGATGATAAAATGAAGAAAGGAGTATACGGATTTAACGTTAATCAATTGGGAGGATGATTAAATGGAAGAACAATTGAGCGATTACATGCGGTATCTGGAATGCGAGGAAAGGAGCCTGACGACAAGAAAGCAGTATCGAAGGGATATCATAAGCTTTTTTGCCTATCTGGGGAACCAGCAGATAACAAAGGAGATGGTGATTCAATATAAGAAAAAGCTACAGGAGGAATATAAACCGGTGAGTGTTAATGCGAAACTGGCGGCCCTCAATGGTTTCTTTTCTTTCATCGGAAATCCTCAGTTACGGGTCAAACAGCTGAAAATTCAAAAAAAGCCGTTTTGCTCCAGGGAAAAAGAACTGAGCAAAGCGGAGTACATACGTCTGGTGATAGCGGCGGAAAAGGAAGGGGATGAAAGGCTGGCGCTGATACTTCAAACAATCTGCAGCACCGGCATCCGCGTATCGGAACTGCAGTTTATTACTGCGGAGACGGTAGCGTCTGGTGAAGCTGCCATCTGCCTCAAAGGAAAAAACGTACCATTTTGATTGCAGGGAAACTGCGCAAAGCGCTGAAATGCTATTTGCGCCGTCGCGGAATCACCACAGGTCCGGTGTTTATCACGCGGTCGGGCCGGCCCATGGATCGGTCGCATATCTGGAAAATGATGAAAGCCCTCTGTCAAAGAGCGGGGGTGCGGGAAGAAAAGGTCTTTCCCCATAATCTGAGGCATTTATTTGCCAGATGTTTTTACTCCATTGATAAAGATATTGCCCAGCTTGCGGATGTTCTGGGCCATTCCAGCATTAATACAAATGGGATTTATATTGCTTCCTCCGGTTACGAACATCGGAAGAGAACTGACGCGCTGAATTTGGTCATATAAATTTTAACAAATATTAATGCCACATAATTCGCATTATGTGGCATTAATAGAACTAGAGAATTCCATTTACTAGCAATATATCAAAGTTCACGAAATCTGTCAACGCATTGGAATAGTTTTTTATATAAATCAGCGTATAAGAAAAGACTCTTCTCATAAAGTTTATAGAAAAGTCTGAAATCGTTCTATGTAGGTTTATTTCATATTTTATTGCAGTATTGCCTTTTTTCCCTCGTTAGTGATAAATTCATCATTAATTCGACATAATGCGAATTATGTGGATTCAATGTAAATAAAATAGGGACCTCATGAAAGTGAGAAAATGTGTTTAGCACCAAGAATAACTTACAAAATCGGACTTGCATTGCTGACAAATAAAGATGAGCTACTTTATAAAATGCTCGGGGAAAAGAAAACTATTGCATAAGTGTAAAGCACACGGCAGGTGTTTGGTCATATACTTTTTAGTATGGCCATAGGAATGAAAAGGAGGTGCGGTGAGATTATGACGGAAGATCAGCTGCATCGGCTCAGCCGAAAAGACCTTTTAGAGATGATGATTGCCCAGGAAAAAGAGATGGAAACCTTGAAAAAAGAATTGGACGAGGCAAGAAAAGCTTTGAAAAATAGGGAAATTGCCATTGACGAGGCCGGCTCTATTGCAGTTGCCGCCCTGCAAATTAACGGTATCTTTGAGGCGGCGCAGGCTGCCAGCCAGCAGTATATTGAAAACATTCAGAAGCTCAACGACAGGCAATCTGCTCTCTGCGCTGAGCGGGATGCGGACAGCAAGATAAGGTCTGAAAGACTGCTGAAAGAGACGGCGGAAAAGTGTCTTGCTATGGAAGCGGAAACCCGTCGAAAATGCCAGTCTGCTGAAGCGGAAAGCAGAGAGAAATGCGAGGCCATGGAAGCGGAAGCAAAAGAAAGGTCAGAAGCCTATTGGAAGGAAGTTGCCCAGCGCCTACAGTCTTTTTATGAAACCCATCAAGAACTGAAAAAACTGCTGAATTTTACAGCTGATACATAAATGGAGTACGGGTATGAAACGGAAACCAAATATGGTACCCCCTACAATACAACAGCTGGAAGCGGAACTGCAACGGGAGTCCTACCGGATGCGATATAAAAGGATGCTGCGCAGTACCGTTGCTATCCTGGTCGTTGTAGCAGCAGCTGCGGTGTTGGTGGCTACCTTTTTCCTTCCCATCTTCAGGATCTATGGCTCTTCCATGACACCAACATTGCGCAATGGGGATGTTGTCGCATCGCTTAGAGAAGATTCCTATGAGCGGGGGGACGTCATAGCATTTTACTATAACAATAAAATTTTGGTAAAACGGGTGGTCGGTCTGCCGGGAGAATGGATTGACATCAGTGACGACGGCAGCGTGTACATCGATGGAATACTTCTGGAGGAACCTTATCTGACAGAAAAGGTATTAGGTGAATGCAATATTGAGCTTCCCTATCAGGTGCCGGATGGACGGTATTTTGTTATGGGAGATCACCGCAGCGTCTCCAGCGACTCGAGAAATGTTGCGGTGGGGTGTGTTGCAGAAGAACAGATCGTAGGAAAATTAGTCTTTCGAATCTGGCCCTTCAGCCAACTGGGAACCATAGAATAATTTCGTGAAAGGGGGCGCGTCCATGGAATTCCATGATCAAGAGAAGAAGAATTATCCGCATAAGTATCGGGAAAATATTCATCGGCATTGGAAAAAGCTTGTCATCATTTTGGCAGCCTTGGTTGCCGTTGCAACGGCATCCCTGCTGATTCTGCCCGCCATTACCATGGAGCGGGGGGAAGAAACGCTCTATTGCCAGCAAAGCCTCCATGCCCATACAGAGGACTGCTATGATGCAAACGGAGACATCATTTGCGGATATGCGGATTTTGTAGTTCACACCCATGACAGCACCTGCTACAGCGATAGCGGCATGTTAATCTGTCCTTTGGAGGAAATTCAGGTACATGCTCATGACGAATCCTGCTATAGGGAGGTTCCTGTGCTGATCTGCGGCACGGAAGAAACAGAAGGGCATATCCATACAGACGCTTGCTATGAGAGCCAGGCAGAGACTACTTTGACTTGCCCCTTGGAAGAGAGAGAGGGACATACCCACGGAGCGGACTGTTACCAACAAGAGGATTGGATACTGGTTTGCGGCCTGGAAGAGTCGGAAAACCATACCCATACAGACGACTGCTATGAACACCAGGCAGGAGGGGATTTACTCTGTCCTTTGGAAGAAACAGAGGGACATACTCATGACGCATCCTGTTATCAACAAGGGGAGCCTGTATTGATCTGCGGCACGGAAGAGACAGAAGGCCATACCCATACAGACGCTTGCTATGAATATCATAAGGAGTTGGCTTGCGGCCAGGAGGAGATCCTTCTCCACACCCATGACGCCAGCTGCTTTGACGCAGACGGCCATTGGATTTGCGGAAAAATGCAGGTTCTGGAGCATATCCATGACCAAAGCTGTTTTCCCGTTGAAGATACCGCAACCGACATACCACAGGATGCGGACAGCTGGGCTACCGTCGATAAGCCCGGCTATAAAGCCAGAAGCGGACGGCTTGCCGCTGCCCCTAATTCTGCGCAGACCGGCACAGACTTTGGACCATATATTACTCAGGTGGTTGTATCCAAGGAGGTTGATGGGCAATGGGTGCCGGCCACAGAATTTACAAACGGTGATTCGGCCAAGGTGAACATCAGCTATTCTATTCCAGAAGGCATTGTGGGGCCGGATTCTAGAGTGATCTATTATCAGCTGCCAAGCGGTATCGGGCTGGATGAAGATGCCACCGGTCCCGCTACCATTGGCGATGAAGTCGTTGGAACCTATATCATCCATCAAAATGGGCTGATCGAGATTACCTTTGATACCCAATTTGCCGATGGTAAGCCGTTCACAGGAAAGCTGGAATTTCAGGGTACGGTGACGCTTACAGGAGGACAGGGGGAGGATGAGATTTTCTTTGGCGGGGATGGTGGATCAATTACAGTTGTGCCAAAGGAAGAAGAGACCGATCTTACCATTACAAAAACCGGCTACTATGATAAGGAATTGAAGAAACTTGGCTATGCCATTGAAGTTTCCACCCAGAATGGCTCGGATGGCCCTATAACTATTACAGATGCCTTTTTGCATTACCCTGATGACGGAATTGTAAATTATGATACGGACAGCATCCATATCATGAAGAAAGATGCCGCCGGGGCGCAAACGGAAATAACAGGGTTTGTTCCCGTTTTCCAACAGCAGACAGCTGGGGCGGCGGCTTCCTTCATCCTTACAGAGCTTCCCGCCCTTCAGGCTGGTGAAGCCTATATTCTCTATTATACTGCCACGCCTGATTTGGATAACAGCCGGGGGGAGGGAAATGGATACCTGGAATTTTCCAATAAGGCGACGGCTCAGGACAGCACCAATGACGCCGAGGCACAGATAAGCACAAAAGTCTCCCTATCTATGATAGCTAAAGAAGGAACTTACGATGCCCTGACCCGGAAAGTGAAATGGACCATCCTCATCAACGAAGATGGGCGGGACATCGGCGGTTACCAATTGGAGGATACTCTGACTTATACCGACAGCCAGGGCCAGACACATCAGCTGGGATTACCGGAATCTGTCACTTTGACCCGGCTTGAAGGCTGGAATCCAGCGGAGGAAAGCGTGATTTCCATCCCCTATACCTTCCCCGCTGGTACAAACTCCCGGTATATGGTGACCTATGAAACAGATCTGCCGGCTGGGGTACAGCCAGGGGAAAATATCACTTTCCATAACTGGGCCGGATTTGGCGAGTATGAGACGGAGGTAGATGTTGGTGTTACAATACCCGAACCGCTGGACTATAATGTGCAAAAGGGATTCTGGGGTTCCGCAGGGGATAACGGCGAATTATCATGGGGATCCCTGATTACATATCCTGCTGAAGGCGGGGATCTTTCCAACCTAATGTATGTGGACAGGATTGTTGAGGTGATGCAGGAAGATGGGACCTTCCTGGCCGACAGCCACTATACCACCCTTCGGCTTCTATACGATTCCCTTTATGTGAGCACCACCGATGGAACGCCACTTGTTTATGGCACCGATTTTGAGGTGTATGCGGTTGCGAAATCCAGCACGCCGGCCATTGAACAGATTGCATCCGCCGATTTTTGGCAGATCATCAACAATCTTCCATGGCAAACGATCACCAGTTTCGGGGAGGATGAGCCACTCACCCTGTTTGGAATTGCATTCAGTGAAAGCGCCTTGGAAAAAATTACAGGCCAGTCCATCATCATCGGTTACCACACCCAGTTGGCTCTGGATAAGATACCAAATGGTGTTGCTCTGCGAGCGGGGAATTATGCTAGGATACCGGATCATGAGGCATATGCATATGGTCAAGATGTCGTGGAGGAGCAGCTCAACAAACAGGTTAGCGCTACCGGGGTAGTGGAGGGGAGCAAAGATACCCATTCTTTTACCGATGATCCGTTGACCATTGACTATAGCCAGACAGATGGCCTGCTCCATTACCGGCTGCTGCTGCACCGTGTCAAATCGGTTCCCGATGCCGTCACTGTTACAGATACTCTTCCCAAGGGCACACAGCTGGTGGATGGCTCGGTAAAGCTCCGGCTGCATTCCGGCGAAAATCGAGATGACGATTATTGGGATGTGGAGGGGCAGGATTACTATCTATCGGTTGCGACCCAGGAACAGGACGATGGCACGACAACCGTAACCTTTACCATCACCCACCACCATGAGATGCCTGACGACGGGATCCTCGCGATCTATTACGACGTTTCCGTTGCCGGTGATCCCGCGTGGGAAGAGGGGGATACCCAGGTCTATGAAAACCATGCCCAGTGGGGCGACACAACAGATTCTACGACAACGACGGTCAAGCGGGTTACTCCCAATCTGGTAAAAACAGGGGAACAGCTGGTGCAGTATGATGAAGAGGGAAATCCCTCCTATTCTGACACGGTGCGTTATTACATTACCGTGAACACCCAGGGGGATGACCTAAACCCATATGCAGATACCCTCACCCTGGAGGATACCATGAGCACCCCAGCGGGGAGCGGGGCGGCATTCCTGCCAGAGAGTGTAAAACTCTACTACTATCAGGCGGACGGGGAGGAAAATCATTACTGCGGCGAGTTAATCGATGGGACGCAGTATACAGTCAGTTACAATAGCGAGACCCATACCATTACGTTTACCCTACCGGATGCAACCCCCTGTGTCCTGGTCTATGACTATTCCATTGATCGAGGGACCGCGGCCGGAGATATTCAGATATCCAACAAGGTAACCCTCAGCGGCCGGTCAGAATCTTCCTCGGAAGCCGGCATCATCATGCAGGAGCAGTCATCATCCGCTACGGTCAACAAGGCCACAGTGACCATCTATAAACATGACAGCAAGAATGTAACCGCACTCCTGCCCGGGGCCGCGTTTAAATTGGAGCGGTATGAATACAAAAATGGAAGCTATCAGTGGAATCAGACCTCTGTCACAGCAGTCGGTGGAAGCGGAGAGTTTATTACCGGTGACAGCGGTATGATCGTCCTGAACTTCTTGGGGGAGGAATCCCTTTACAATACCATATACAGGCTGACAGAGCTGTCTGCGCCGGAGGGCTACCTGCCCAGTGACGAGCCTCAATACTTTGTATGGATGGAGCAGGGCGCTAATGAGGAACAGACGGTTGAAAAAATGCGGGAAAATGGGGCGTTAGACGGTATTTCTCCCGATGATATAGTCTTTATTCCTTTTTCTACCTCCGGAACCCTCTATGTGCCCAACGAACTAGATCAGTTGACGGTGACAAAGAAATGGCAGAATGAAAACGGGGAACCAATGGAAAATCCGCCGTCGGATAGCGTCAAGGTCACCCTTTACCAGTGGGATGCAGATGATCGCCAATCTGTTTATGCGCAGGTGGAACTGAAGGAAGAAAATGGGTGGTCTTATACCTGGAAAAATCTGCCCAGAGCGAATGACAATGGAGGGGAATACCGTTACACGGTGGAGGAGGAGCCTGTCGCCGGCTTTGACGCCACCTATTCAGAGAATAATGCTGACGGCATACAGACCGGCGTGATTGAGATTATCAATACAAAGGGGGAAGGCTATGTCCTACCCGAAACCGGCGGAATAGGCACCTATTTTTATACTGTGGGAGGATTGCTGCTGGTTGGCATATGTTGTGCGGGATATGTCTATCTGCGCCGCAGGTACCGGAAGGGGGATGCCTCCTCAACATAGAACTGAGCAGACATCATGATTTGACAGAAAGAGGAAAGGGGCAACTTTGATGAAACCGACCAAGAAGCTGACAGCCATACTGCTGTCTTTGATGATGGCCTTGATGCTGGTGATACCGGCCTTCGCCGCCGGCGGCAACTATTCCATTACCATTGAAAATGAAGCGCAGGGCCATACCTATGAGGCATATCAAATTTTTTCCGGAGATCTGTCCAGCGACAGCGTCCTCTCCAACATCCAATGGGGAGAGAGCGTCAACGGGGCGGCGCTGCTGGCAGCTTTGCAGACAGCGGATGCCGAGAAATACGGCAGCTGTGATTCGGCGGCCAAGGTGGCAGAAGCCCTGGGTGGCGGAGATGGGACGGAGGCGACAGCCGCGGATGCCGAAGCGTTCGCAAAGGTGGCGGAAGATTACCTCACCACGCCCAAAGGCAGTGCCGATACGCCAACAGGCGGCAATTACGTGATTTCCGGCCTACCTGCTGGATATTACCTTGTAAAAGATAAGGATAACAGCTTGGAAGGCAGCCATGACGCCTATACCAATTACATTGTCCAGGTTGTGGAAAATGTTACCATGGCACCAAAGTCCGGAACGACCACCTCGGAAAAGAAGGTCAAGGACATCAATGATTCCCAAGGTCTTACCTACACAGACTGGCAGGACTCTGCCGACTATGACATAGGAGACCGGATTCCTTTCCAGCTGAAAGCCACTCTACCGGCAAATTATAGCACCTACAGCCAATATGCGCTGACCTTCCACGACACCGAGAGCGCGGGACTCTCCTTCCAAAGTGACAGTGTAAAAGTATACATCGATGGCAAGCTGGTAGATGGGGGAAATTACACGGTTGTCACCGAAGGCCTAGGCGGCGGATTTACATTCGAGGTCAGGTTTGAGGACCTGAAGAAAATTACCGCTGCCGACGGGGTGCAGGCCGGCAACAACAGCGTAGTTACGGTGGAGTATGAGTCGGTGCTCAATGAAGGCGCCGTCATCGGTGGCGCCGGCAATCCCAATACAATGCATATTACCTACTCCAATAACCCCAACGGCGAAGGCAAAGGCAAAACCCCGGATGATACGGTCATCGTCTTTACCTATAAGGTCATTGTCGACAAGGTAAACCAGGAGAGGGAAGAATTGCCCGGCGCTGAGTTTACCTTGGAAAAGAAGATCGTAAATGGACAGGGGGAATCATGGGAGACCGTGGAGGTATTGGGGACAGACGGCAGTCTGACCACCTTTACCTTTGCCGGCTTGGACGATGGGGACTACCGGCTGTCCGAAACAAAAACGCCGGTGGGATACAATACCATTGAGCCCATTGAATTTACTGTGACGGCCCAACATGACATGACCTTGACCTCCCTTTCCGGCAATACTGTCACCGGGGAGATCGTCATGACGGCCAATTTGACCGAGGGCTCTCTGTCCGCGACCGTCGTCAACAACAAAGGAGCACAGCTGCCAGAAACCGGTGGCATGGGCACCACCCTTTTCTATGTGCTGGGCGGAGTGCTGGTCGTCGGTGCAGGAGTGCTGTTGGTTGTAAAAAGACGTGTGGGAACAGAAAATAAAGAAGAATAAAGATCTTTGAGACGCCGTCTGTGGGCCGGGAAGCGCTCCTTCCCGGCAGCGCAGCGGTAAGGAGAGCCCTGTATGAAGAATGGAAGAGCCAAGAAAAACAAAAGATATTCCCTGCTCCTTCTTCTCGCCCTTCTTGTAGGGCTGTCCTTGCTGCTGTATCCGACCATCAGCAACTGTTGGAACAGCTTTCACCAGTCGAAGACGATTGCCACCTATGTGGAGACTGTAGCGGAGATGGATGACAGCGACTATGAAGGTATGTGGAGAGAGGCGCAGGCCTATAATACCGCGTTGCCACGAGATCAGGGGCGCTTTCAACTGAGCGAAGAAGAAAAACAGGTCTATGAGGGATTGCTGCGCGTCTCCGATGATGGGATTATGGGCTATGTGGAGATCCCCAGCATCAATGTGGAGTTACCTATTTATCATGGGACGGATGAAGAGATATTGCAGATTGCTGTGGGGCATATCCAAGGTTCCTCATTACCGGTGGGCGGGCCCAGCACCCATTGTGTGATTTCGGGGCACAGAGGCCTTCCCTCCGCCAAACTGTTTACCGACCTAGACCAGCTGACAAAAGGGGACATTTTTATCCTTCATGTGCTGGATGAAACCCTGACCTACGAGGTGGATCAAATTCACATTGTTGAGCCGGATGATGTGTCCCTCCTCAGCATGGAAGAGGGAGAGGACCTATGCACATTGGTTACATGCACGCCCTATGGCGTCAACTCCCACCGGCTTCTGGTTCGGGGGCATCGTGTCGAAAATCAGCAAGACGCATTGACCACCTCCATAACGTCGGAGGCAGTACAGATTGATCCCATGCTGGTAGCCCCGATCGTGGCAGCCCCTATCCTGCTGACTTTTCTGCTGTGGGTCTTTTTCCGTCCCCGTTGGAAAGCACATTGAGCAATAGAGAGGTGAGAAATGGATGAAAGCTAACACATTCCGTCGACGTGTAACGGCGATTCTGTGCTCTCTGCTGGTAGGACTCTCCTGGGCGGTTACAACTGTTTTTGCCGTTGACAATGGCGACATAGAGCAAAATGCATCCTTGACGGTGTATTTTGGAAAGAACGGGGAAGGTTTCGCGGATGTAGAATTTTCCATCTACCGGATAGCTGAGATATCACAGGACGGCAGCTATACATTGACCGGCGACTTTAAAAACTATCCGGTCAACCTGGAGAACCTGACCAGCTCCGGATGGCGGGCGCTGGCCCAAACCCTAGACGCCTATACCGCTCGGGACCATCTGCAGTCTTTGCAGGTTAAAAAGACCGGCCAGGATGGGCAGGTCGTATTTTCCGGGCTTTCAACTGGCTTGTATTTGGTCAAGGGAGAGCAATATGAGGAAGAAGGGCATATCTACACGCCGGAGGCGATGCTTGTATCCCTTCCCGCGCTTTCGGAAGACGGCGGCTGGAGCTACCACCAAAAGGTGTCCTGCAAATTTGACAGCACCGAAACTTCATCTGAGTTTGTCCAACGGAAGGTATGCAAGGTTTGGGAGGACAATGGGAATCAAGAAAGCCGGCCAAAGGAAATTTTGGTGCAGCTTTTGGAAAACGGCAGGGTAGTGGACACCGTAGTCCTAAACGAGGAGAACCACTGGCAGTATACATGGGAGAATTTAAAGGGCAGTTCCAAATGGCAGGTGGCGGAGGCCAAGACACCGGAGGGATATACCGTGTCTGTGGCCCAGGAAGGGAGTACCTTTATTATGACCAATACCTGTCCATCGGACACACCGTCGCGCCTCCCACAAACGGGCATGCTGTGGTGGCCTGTACCGCTGCTTGCCTGTGCCGGCCTGCTATTTGTGGTCATGGGATATATTCTAAGACGCAGACATGGAGAATCGGATGGAAGGTAAAAGAAAAAAGGGTGGAACTTGTCTGATCCTAGGAGGGCTGTTGTTGCTGGCAGCAGCCCTCTTTTTGACCGGCTATAACCTGTTGGACGAACATAGAGCCGGAACGGATGCGGAACACGCACTTGAGGAGCTGTTGGTCCGGACACCGGAGACGAATCCTTCTGCAGAAGAGGGTGTGATAAATAGGAGCGAGATGGCCGCCACCGAGATTGAGGGGGAGGGCTATATTGGTATTCTGGAAATACCTTCTCTGGAAATAGTCCTGCCGGTGATGGCGGAATGGAGCGATTCCAATCTGAAAATTGCCCCTTGCCGCTACCATGGTTCGGCCTATTCAGGGGACTTGGTCATCGCCGGCCACAATTACCGCACCCATTTCGGCGCCCTTGGCAGTCTAACTGCCGGCGCCCAGATCGTCTTTACCGATATAGGCGGAAACCGCTTTCTCTACGAGGTGGCGGGAATTGAAGTGCTTGGCGCTACCGATGTAGAAGGGCTGTTAAGCGGTGGGTGGGATTTAACCCTTTTTACCTGCAACTATGACGGCCGTGCTCGGGTGACTGTACGGTGCATCAGAGCTGATTGACAGGATCCGCTTCACAGATCAAACCCGGTATGGATCACGACGGTACAGATAGTTTTTAAAGAGAAAGGGCCCGACGCGGTTTCTGCCGCGTCGGACCCTTTTCAGAAGTGGCTGTTTTCCAGAAGGGGAGACTATCTCAACTGAGAAGCTTTTATGTCAGGCCCGTTTGATTTCACCGCAGGCTATTTTCATTCCTGCGTCGCCAGAAGGCTGGGTATGAAAATCGTCGGGGCTGCCGTGGATGATTACCGTCCGGCCGATAGCTTCAGCGGCTGTCAGGCGCTGGGTGAAAAAGGCGCTCCAGGCGTAACCGTTGTTGCCAAAGAGCGGAGGCATATCTCCCGCATGGCTGGGATGAGGGCAGTTGCTGGGATTCAGGTGAGACCCGGCGTTGGAAAAGGGATCCTCTGCATTTCCGGTGCAGGATCTTCCCTCGTGGATATGAAAGCCAAAGACCTTTTGGCCGCAGTTCCCTGTGCCGGTGGGCAGACCGAACACCTCCGCCACCACTAGGGTGCCGCCTCTGGCTCCATAGAATGAGACTTTGCCGTGGAGACGGGGATAGGCCTTGCTTCCCCGGAGGCTGGCGTAGGATACGGGACGTCCTTTGATTATCTCAGCAGCGAACAGCTTGGTCCGCTGGGTCAATGGAAATATCATGACAAGCACTCCTTTCCCTACAATGTACGGGGAAAGGGCCCTGGGGGTTCCAGCAGTCGGGGCATAAGCGGCCCAAAGGTCTTGGAGGGCAATCAGCTTAGCTCAAACATGCCGTGATACAACCGGTAATAGAAGCCCTTCTGGGCCAGAAGGTCATCATGATCGCCCCGCTCCACAATCTTGCCGTGATCCAGCACCATGATCGCGTCCGCGTTGCGCACCGTGCTCAGACGGTGGGCGATGACAAAGACGGTACGCCCCTTCATCAGTTGATCCATCCCCTTTTCAATGAGGGATTCGGTCCGGGTGTCGATGGAGGAGGTGGCCTCATCCAAAATGAGGACAGGAGGATCGGCTACCGCGGCCCGGGCAATGGCCAAAAGCTGCCGTTGCCCCTGGGAGAGGTTGGCCCCGTCGGAGGTCACCATGGTCTGATATCCATGGGGGAGGCGCCGGATAAAGCTGTCGGCATTGGCAATGCGGGCCGCCCGTTCGATTTCTTCCTGGGCGGCGTCCAGCTTGCCGAAACGGATATTGTCGGCGATGGTGCCGGTAAAGAGGTGGGTATCCTGCAATACAATGCCAAGGGAGCGGCGAAGATCCGCCTTCTTGATATCCCGCACGTCAAAGCCGTCGTAAAGGATGGTCCCTTTTTGCACATCATAGAAGCGGTTGATCAGGTTGGTGATGGTGGTTTTTCCAGCGCCGGTGGAGCCTACAAAGGCGATTTTCTGGCCCGGCTTGGCATAGAGGCTGATGTCTTTGAGGATGAGCCGGCTTTCATCATATCCAAAGTCCACATTCTGGAACCGAACATCCCCCTGTAGGGGAACTAGATTTCCGTCCTCTCTGCGCCAAACCCATGTCCTGCGGGAGGAGCTGGCGGAGGAAGCTGGAGCCTGCTCTGTCTGGACCAGCTCCACCTTGCCGTCGTCTACCTCCGGTTTGCGGTCCATGACCTCAAAGACCCGCTCGGCACCGGCCAATGCCGCCAGAAGGAAGTTGCTTTGCTGGGTGAACTGGTTGATGGGGGCGGCGGCCTGGCGGACAAATACCAGATAACTGGCCAGGCTGCCCACGTCGGTCATCCCCTTCATGGCCATGATGCCGCCGAGAATGGAGACGATGGCATAGTTGACATAGGAGATGCTGACTACAGCGGGAATCATGGTGGCCGCGTAGGACTGGGCCCCGGTTCCAGCCTTGCGCAGGGCCTCATTTTTCTTCCGGAAGGTTTCCAGGTTGGCCTGTTCATGGTTAAAGACCTTGACCACCTTCTGCCCGCCTACCATTTCTTCAATATATCCATCCAGCTCGCCCAGACTGGCCTGCTGCTTGGCATAGTAGGCGCTGCTACGTTTGCCGCTGAAGCGGATGTAAAGGAACATGGCGGCATAGCAGACCACCACGATGAGGGAGAGGCGCCAGTTGAGGATGAAAAGGATCACCAAGGTGCCCGCCATCTGGATAAAGCTCTGGATGGCCATAGCAAAGCTGTTGTTGAGAGCGTCGGAGATGGTGTCCACATCGTTGGTGAAATAACTCATGACGTCGCCGTGCTGCTGGCTGTCAAAGAACTTCAGCGGAAGCTTCTGCAGATGGGCAAATAGATCCCGGCGGATATCAAACAGGATCTTTTGGGCCGCTTTCACCATGATTTGGGTATAACCGTAGGCGGTGAGTACACCGATGACATAGATGACAGCGGTAACGGCAATGCCCGCGATCAGGGTATGAAGATCTCCGGAGGCCAGATTGTTGACCACCGGCCGGATCATATAGGTGCCCAGCAGGTTGGCCATGGCGCTGATGGTGACCAAAACCGCCACCCAGAACAGGAGCATCCGGTGTTTGCCCATATAGGATAGGAGGGATTCCACGGTATACCGCAGGTTCCGGGGCTTTTTAGCGTTGAGACGACGTGCTGCCATGGACCTGGCCTCCTTTCATCTGGGAATCGTAGATTTCCTGGTAGATGGGGTCCTCCGCCAGAAGCTGGGCATGGGTCCCCACCGCGTGGATGCCGCCATCCTCCATGATGACGATTTGATCGGTATCCATGACCGAGGTAACCCGCTGCGCAATAATGATCTTGGTCACGTCGGTGAGCTTAGCCAGCGCAGCGCGGATTTTGCCTTCGGTGGCGGTATCTACCGCGCTGGTGGAATCATCGAAGACAAGAACTTTGGGATGCTTGAGCAGGGTCCGAGCAATGCATAAGCGCTGCTTTTGTCCGCCGGATACGTTGACACCGCCTTGTCCTAAGTCGGTGTCCAGCCTCTTGGGCATCCGCTGAAGAAATTCGTCGGCACAGGCGATCCGGCAGGCATCCCATAGGGTGGCGTCATCGGCGTTGGCGTCGCCCCATTGCAGGTTTTCCCGGATGGTACCGGAGAAGAGGATGTTCTTTTGCAGTACGATGCCTACAGCATCCCGCAGGGCATGCAGGTCATACTCCCGCACATCCCGGCCGCCTACTTTGACACTGCCGGAGGTGACGTCATAGAGCCGGGGGATGAGCTGGACCAGGGTGGTTTTGGCGGAACCTGTTCCCCCCAGGATCCCCACCGTCTGTCCCGCTTTGATATGAAGGGTTACGCCGGATAGGGCGCTTTCTTTAGCATCGGCATTGTATTTAAAGGAGACCCCCTCAAAATCCACGCTGCCATCGGCCACCTTTGTTGCTGCGCCTTGGGGGGAGAAGAGATCCACCCTTTCATCCAGTACCTCACCGATGCGGTGGGCACTGGCCAGGGAACGGGTCAGGAGCAAAAACACATTGGAAATCATCATCAGGGAGTTCATCACCTGAAATACATAGCTGAGAAATCCGGTCAGATCGCCTACCTGAAGATGGGAAGATAGAATCATATTGCCGCCAAACCACATGATGAGGACAATTGACAGGTACATGATAAACTGGAACGCAGGCAGGTTGAGCACCGCATAATGAAAGGTCTTTTGGGTGGTATCCATCAGTACTTCATTGACCTGCTGGAACTTTTCCTCCTCATATTCGTCCCGCACAAAGGCCTTGACAGCCCGGATGGCGGTTAACCCCTCCTGCACCACGTTATTGAGCCGGTCCACTGCTTTTTGCATGATGCCGTACATGGGCGCCACCTTGCGCAGAATGAGGAAGAGGATAACGCCTAGGATAGGGGTGCCGACGACAAAGACAAGGGCTAATTGGGGATTCATCCAGAAAGAGAGGATCACCCCCATAATCAACATGACAGGTCCTCTCACCATGGGCCGAAACCCTCCGTTGATGGCGTTTTGCAGCACGGTGACGTCGGTGGTCATTCGGGTGACCAGGGAAGAGGTTTCAAAGTGGTCCAGATTGGAAAAGGCATAGTCCTGCACCCGTTCGTATTGGGCTTCCCGGATCCTCGCGCCCCATCCGAAGGAGGCCCGGGCGGCAAATCGGGCATACATGAGCCCTGTGATGAGGGCAAAGAGGGCGCAGATCCCCATCTGGATTCCCTTGTGGAGAATATAGGCGGTGTCGTGGTTCGTGACCCCTACATCAATGAGATCCGCCATGAGCAGAGGAATAAACAGCTCAAAAGCGGTTTCCACCACAATGAGCAGGGCGCCGATGACCATATCCTTTCGGTAGGGTCCCATATAGCGCAACAGACGCTTTAAGTCCGCCATTATTTTTCCTCCTTTTCTGCCCGGAAATTATGATATACCCGGGAGAGAAACGAAGCAAACTGTGTCCGCTCCTCCGGAGTAAAGCCTTGGAGCATAATGTCCTCTAGCTCCTGGCAGTGGCTCTTCCATATATGATAAGCCTCCCGCCCCTTGGCGGTTAGCTCCACTAGATTGCACCGGCGGTTGCTCTCGCTGGGACGGCGAGTGATCAGCCCGCTTTTTTCCATTGAATCCAGCATCCGGGATACCGCCGCGGAATCGATATCAAAATAATCGGCCAGTTGGCTTTGCCGGCAGGGGCCGTTGGATTCCAGATAGCCTAATATTTTGGGCTGGCCTACCTCCAGGCCAATGGCGGCCAGATAGGGACGCAGATAGTTGCGCTCCGCATGGGCCGCCCGGTATAAAAGCATGTGAAAGGTTTTTTCCATCTTGTTTCCCTCAATTCGATGACTTATCAGCTATTGATAAGTCAATTATATGTCCTGTTACTGATTTGTCAAGATGAAATATTCCATATTTTTGCCATCGTTTCAAAGCATTAGTTTTAGAAAGCGAAACTAAAAAGGAGAAAGGTCCCCTGTGATTACAAGGGACCTTTCTCCTTTTTGCTTTTATTTCAGGAGTATTTTCTTATTTTTTCTTGCGGATGAGAACTACAGCAGCGCCAGCGCTCAGTGCCAGGACTGCCAGTGCTCCAGCGATCATGCTGTGATCTCCAGAAGACGGGTTCTCTTTATCTCCAGAACCAGATCCGGTGGTGGAATCATTTCCGCTGCCAGACGGCCAATCCCAGTCGCCGCCGCCTACCTGATCTTCATCAGATCCAGGAATGCTCGGCTTGTCGGTGCCAGGATTGGGATCGCGCTCCTCGCCCTCTGCCGTGATGGTCACATTGATCGGGATGGTCATCTCGATCACTTCGCCATCCAGGGTCAGAGTACCGGTTGCCACATAGGTGCCAGGCTCGTCAAACCTGACATTGCTGTAATCCCAGTCGGAGACTACCAGGTTGGCGGTGCTGCCGTCAGAGTAGTTGGCAACGACATTCTTGTCGATCATGTTCCAAACTTCCTCTGCGGTAGAACCTTCCACTGCGGAGACGTTGATCTCCTCCGGTGTCAGGGACTCAATGAATTTCTCTGCCTGTACTACCACCTTGATGATAGCCGGGATATCTGTCCCCTCTACCGTACCGGTGATTTCGTATGTGCCAGCCTGGGTCAGGTCTACCTTGGAGGTATCCCATGCGGTGACATTGGCCAGAACTTTGGCGCCGGATTCCATTTCTACTGTAACCTGTGCGGGCAGGGTAGCTTCGATGTCCTCGATGGTGAC
>NZ_CBDTOK010000149.1:0-4783 GCF_965361945.1 Zongyangia sp.
CTTTCCTTTATGGCTATGTCCTTTCTGCCAACACAGCCCTCCTGGGAATACGCCTCAGTCGCCCCATGGCCGCCTCTCCCCCTTGGATATCCCCCTGTTTGTGGGGTGCAAGACGCGACCACGGCCTAGCTAAAACCATTGCCGCGGCGCACGCGATTTTGTTTTAGACAGCGCCACAGCGCGACTTCCCCCGGCGGTAGCCGGCGCGCTCTTGGTTTTGTTTGCGACATTGCCGCGTCTCACGCAACTATGTTGCGATTGACACATGAGCGCGACTTCCCCCAGCGGTAGCTGCCCGCCCGGCGGCAGGTGGGGGTGAAAAAAGGACGCCGGATGGCGTCCTTTTTTGATGGATTTATTCTTCTGCTTCCAGTTCCTCAGCGGGCGTTTCCTGCTCCTCTGGGGAGGAAGGCGTTTGCGTATCCTCTTCCTCTGTGTCGTCCTCCACCTCTTTAGGGGCCCGGGCCAGGGTAACCACGCTGGTATCGTCGGTCACCCGCATGCATTTTACCCCAGTGCTGTACCGGGAGTGGATGGGAATCTGGCTGACCGGGATCCGGATGATGACGCCGCCGTCGGTAATCATGATGACATCGTCATCCTCATCCACCACCTTGACGCCGGCCACATAGCCCTTTTCGTCGCTCACCCGGTAGTTGGTGACGCCTTTTCCGGCCCTGGACTGGGTCCGGTAATCGGAAAGCCGGCTTCTCCGGCCCAAGCCCTTGTCGGACACGGTGAGGAGGGTTGCCCCCTCCCGAACCCGGGCCATGCCGATGACCATATCCCCGTCCTCCAGGGTGATGGCTTTGACGCCCCGGGCGGTCCGGCCCATGGGACGGACATCGTTTTCATCAAACTTGATGGCCATACCATTCTTGGTGGCCACAATCAGCTCATTGGCGCCGCTGGTCATCCGCACCCAGGCCAGCTCATCCCCCTCGTCAATGGTCAGGGCAATGAGTCCTGATTTGCGGATGTTGCGGAAGGCGCTGATGGCCGTGCGCTTGATGATGCCCTGGCGGGTGACCATGACCAGATATCCCTCCTGGTCAATGGAATCCAGCTTGATCATGGAGGCCACCTTTTCGTCGCTTTCCAGGGGCAGGAGGTTGACGATGTTGGTGCCCTTGGAGGTCCTGGAGCTCTCGGGGATCTCGTAGCACTTGAGCCGGTACATCCTGCCCTTGTTGGTCAGGAAGAGGAGGTAATCATGGGTAGAGGAAATATACAGATCCTCCACGAAATCCTCCTCCCGGGTGGTCATGCCGGAAATACCCCGGCCGCCCCGGCGCTGGGTCTTATAGGAATCCACCGCCTGGCGCTTGATATATCCAAAGTGGGTCAGGGTGACCACACAGTCCTCTTCGGGGATCAGATCCTCAATATCCACCTCGCCGGATACCGACTGGATCTCGGTGCGCCGCTCGTCACCGAATTTCTCCTTGATCTCCTGGAGCTCTTCCTTGACAATGGCGTAAACCTTGCCGTCGTCGGCCAGGATGGCCAAAAGCTCCTGGATCTTTTCATGGAGGGCAGCCAGTTCATCCTCAATTTTCTGCCGCTCCAAGCCGGTGAGCTGGCCCAGCCGCATGGCCACAATGGCCGAAGCCTGAGCGTCGGAAAGTCCGAAGCGCTCCATCAGCTGGGTTTTGCCGTCGGCAATATTCTTGGAAGCCCGCAGGATGGCGATGACCTCGTCGATGAAATCCAGGGCGATCTTTAAGCCCTCCAGGATATGGGCCCGCTCCTGGGCCTTCTTCAGGTCATGCTGGGTGCGGCGGGTGATGATCTCAAACTGGAACTGGTTGTAATGGGTGAGCATCTCCTTCAGGCCCATGACCTTGGGCGCCCCGTCCACCAGGGCCAGCATGATGACGCCGCAGGTCTCCTGCATCTGGGAGTAGGAATAGAGCTGGTTTAGGACCACCTGGGCGTTGGCGTCCTTTTTCAGCTCCACCACAATCCGCATGCCGTCCCGGTCCGACTCGTCCCGCAGGTCGGAGATGCCGTCAATCCGCTTTTCTTTGACCAGGTTGGCGATGGACTCGATGAGCCGGGCCTTGTTGACCATATAAGGCAGCTCGGTGACCACAATCCGCATCCGGCCCTTTTTGCCCTCCTCAATGGAGGCCCTGGCCCGGACAATGACCCGGCCCCGGCCGGTGGCGTAGGCGCTGCGGATGCCGGCACGGCCCATAATCACCGCGCCGGTGGGGAAGTCGGGGCCCTGGATGTACTCCATCAGCTCCGGCAGGTCCGCGTCTGGGTTGTCGATGAGATGGCAGGCCCCGTCGATGACCTCCCGTAGGTTGTGGGGCGGGATGTTGGTGGCCATACCCACGGCAATGCCGGTGGAGCCGTTGACCAGCAGATTGGGGAAGCGGGAGGGGAGGACCGCCGGTTCCTTCAGGCGGTCGTCGTAGTTGGAGACAAAGTCCACCGTATCCTTATCGATATCGGTGAGCATCTTCACCGCGATTTTGCTCATTCTGGACTCGGTATAACGGTAGGCCGCAGGGGGATCCCCGTCCACCGAACCGAAGTTGCCGTGTCCGTCCACCAGGGGATAGCGCATGGAGAAATCCTGGGCCAGACGGACCATGGCGTCATAGACCGAAGCGTCGCCGTGGGGATGATACCGGCCCAGCACAGCGCCTACAGTGTCGGCGCATTTGCGGTAGGGCTTGTCCGGGCCCAGGCTGTTTTCGTAAAAGGTATAGAGGATCCGCCGGTGAACCGGCTTGAGCCCGTCCCGCACATCCGGCAGGGCGCGGCTGACGATCACCGACATGGAATAGTCCAGAAAGGACTTTTTCATTTCCTTTTCTATGTCGATGGTAATGACCTTGGATCCGTTGTTTTCCATAGTATTTTTCACCCTAAATCTTTTTTATCGTTACCCATTGGGATTATTTTCTTTCTCTGTATCCTTGCCCGGATGCTTGCCAAACCGGTTTTTCACCTTGTCCCAGAACCTTGCCGCCCCGGTGCCGATGGTGATATATTTGGCCATGAGCTTTGCCTTGAGGACGGAGCGGACCCTCTCTTCCTGCTCCCCTAACGCGGCCTTGGGGACAATGATAATATCCAGCCGGTTGTAGACAAAGAGCAGCACGTTGCCCGAATCATAGCATTTAAAGCTCTTGTTGGTAAATTCCAGCAGTGTGGTTTCGTCCCCCTCCCGCACCATCACATGGTCGGGGAAGATCTCCATGGTCCAGGGGGTCTGAGCGTCGGCCATCTTCCTCGCGTTTTGCAGCCGGTGGACCTTGGGGAAGTGCCAGGCGGCGTAGATGCCGTATATACAGGCCAGGATGATGACAATGCCTACGATGAGGATGGCCGGATCCCGCCAGCCGCCGGAGATGGCGGGCCAGATGAAGGTGATAATCACAATGCCAAAGGCCACGGTCTGTAAGCTCCGCTGGGATTCCAGCAGCATCCTGGCCGCCAGCTTGAGCCCCTCTAAAGCGGTATCATAATCCAGGGTAAAGTCCACATGGATCCATTCGTCAGCGCCCAGGGCGTCCTGGGCCTTTTTGTCCATTTCATCCATGTCCTCCCGGTCGATTTCCGCCAGGATTTCCTTGTCCTGTTCCGATAAATCCTCCCCCTGCTGGGGGATGTTTCCCTCTGTAGTCCTATCCTTTTTTTCTTCCATTGGCGCTTCCTCCTGCCGGTGATGTTATTTTCCAGCCTTGGCGGCACGGTATTTCTCCCCAAAGACCTTTGCGAAAAAACCGCTGACAGCCTGCTGCAGCTCCGGTTCCAGATCCCCCTTGGGGATGGGGATGATCTTTTCCTTTGTCACGCTGATCATAAAAAACTCCTGGGTCTCATAGATCTTATGGACATTTTCATAACCGATGTCATAGGGATGGTGCTCCTCGCCGAAAGGGGAGGATACATCCACGGTGATCTTAGGCTCTTCAAAGACCAGCCGGTAATAGAGCTTCTGAGCCGATGAAAAAGCCGCGGACTTCCGGATGCCAAAGAAGGGCACCAGCACCACCGCTACCGCGGCAGCCAAGCTGATTACACCTACAAAATAATTGGCGACCCAGAAAAAGTCCACGCCGGCCAGCAGAAAGACCAGGGCGAAAATCCCCGTCTTCCAGCCCTTCTGCCTCAGCCAGACCTGACTGAGACTCATTCTGATCTCCTCTTCATCCAAGCGGTAATCGATCGAAAACTGCTCCATATCCTACCTCCCGCCCTATTACCGGGCAGCCGATTCCTTGTGGAGGGCTGTGATCTCATGGTGATGGATCTGCCGTTCCAGGTATTTGAGGAACTCGGTGTCAAAGTTACGGATGCTGGTTCTGGGGATGATGACACACCGCCGGTTTGCCAGCATCAGGACGATCAAATGGTCGGTGTAGAGGATCCGCTGGACCTCCTCCCAATCCACCGTGTTGTCGGTTTCCGCTGAGATCTCCCGGAAGGCGTCCTCAAAAAAGCGGAATTCTACCTCATTTTGCAGATAAGGGTTCCCTGCGTATTGTTTCTTGGCCGCCTTTTTCAGACGGCTGGGGAAGACATAGCGGTAAAACAGCATGCCGTAAATTCCCAGCAGGATGAGCACCGCCGCCAGCAGGGAATAGACCCAGTTGGCCCTTTCCTGGGAAAAGAGGGTGACCAGCAGAAAAAGGACGCCGATGACAATCTCAATGATCCCCAGCACCTTGACCTGCCTTTTCTTGTTTTTTACCATATCCTCCACCATGAGGAAGTTGAAGTCCTCATAGGTCTGCTCATCAATCCTCTGCCGGATGGTGAA
>NZ_CBDTOK010000150.1:0-12806 GCF_965361945.1 Zongyangia sp.
TCAATACCAATCTGACACTTTCCGAGCTCCGAGATCGGTATACCGAACGAATCGTATCCCGGCTGATGGGAACCTATAGTGTGCTCAATTTCTATGGAAATGATATCCGTCAGTTAAAAAGGCAGTAATTTCTGTCGGGAAGCTTCTTTCTTCCCGTATTTCCCCAAAGAATCCGTAAAGCAGAAGGTCGAGAACAAATGAAATGGAACAAAATAGAAAAGTCCACCTGGTCGCGAAGTGAATATTACGATCATTATCATTCCCATGTTCCCTGTAGCTACAGTATGACGACAAATCTGGATATTTCCGCGCTGCGAGAGCGCAAGCTAAAACTCTACCCTACCATGCTATTTGTTCTTTCAAAAGTTGTAAATTGCCATGAAGAATTCCGCACGGCCATAAACAGCCATGGCGAGCTAGGTTTTTATGACGTAGTTTTCCCTTCTTATACTATTTTTCATCAGCAGACGGAGACATTTTCCAACATCTGGACAGAATATTGCGGCGATTATCAGGAGTTTTTAAAACGATATCAGGAAGACATTACATGTTATGGAGATAGAGAAGGATTTATCGCCAAGCCGAATATGCCGGAAAATGTCTTTACTGTCTCCATGATACCCTGGGTGACCTTTGAGAGCTTTCACCTGCACCTACCAAAAAGCAACGACTATCTCCTCCCCATCTTTACCATGGGGCGTTTCTTCAGCCAGCAACACCACACCTATCTTCCCCTGGCCCTACAAGTACACCATGCCGTATGCGACGGCTTTCATGCAGGTCGTTTTGTCAATGAAGTCCAGGAGCTCCTGCATTCACTCTATGACCTTTCCCTTTAGAATTCAGATTCAACATACCGTAGCCTTTTCATCAAAAAAAGCAGCCGTTTCCGGCTGCTTTTTGTCATTGGCTTAATCTATCTGTCCCAAACTTTTGGCCTTGAGATAAGCGTTAATAAAGCCATCAAGGTCACCATCCATCACCGCATTGATGTTGCCTGACTCATAATTGGTGCGGTGGTCTTTGACCAGGGTGTAGGGCATAAACACATAAGAACGGATCTGAGATCCCCAGCCAATCTGCATCTGTTCTCCTTTGATATCCTCAATCCGCTCCAAATGGGCCTGTTCCTTAATTTGAATCAGCTTGGAAATCAGCATTTTCATAGCCACTTCCCGGTTCTGATGCTGGCTGCGCTCATTTTGACAGGCTACCACAATACCCGTAGGCAGATGGGTAATACGGATCGCAGACTCTGTCTTGTTAACATGCTGCCCTCCGGCGCCAGAACTGCGGTAGGTATCCACCTTGATGTCCTCATCCCGAATCTCCACATTGGAGTCTTCTCCAATTTCGGGCATAACCTCCAGAGACGCAAAAGAAGTGTGTCTCCGGCCTGACGCGTCAAAGGGAGAAACCCGGACCAGACGATGCACTCCGTTTTCCGAGCGGAGATAACCGTAAGCATTGATGCCCTCAATCAAGATAGATGCGCTTTTAATTCCAGCTTCCTCGCCATCCAGATAGTCCAAGATCTTATATTTAAATCCATGACGTTCTGCCCATCGGGTATACATCCGGTAGAGCATCTGTGCCCAGTCCTGGGCTTCGGTACCACCCGCTCCCGCATGAAAGGTAAGAATCGCGTTTTTGTCATCATATTCTCCCGAAAGGAGGGTGGACAATTTTTGCTGTTCTACATCGGCGGAAAGTTTATCAAACGCTTCCTTTGCCTCCCCATAAAGGGAATCATCATTTTCTTCGGCGGCTATGTCAATAATCGTCATGATGTCGTCATAACCTGTGCAAAGGGCTTCATACCCCTCTACTGTGTTTTTAACCACCTTGGTTCTCTGCATTACCTTCTGGGAACCCTCAGCATCATTCCAGAAATAAGGATCCTGGGCCCGCTCTTCCAGCTCCTGAAGTTCCGCTTTCTTTGCGTCGTAATTGATGGCTTCCTTTAAATTGTCAATCTCAGGCCGCAACTCTGTCAGGGCCTGCTTTAATTCCTCAAATTCCAACAGCATGCCGTGTGATTCCTTTCTCTGCCCCGTTCTTCAGAATCTCTTGATTTTGTGGGAATACAGAATATTCTTATTATAGTGGATTTCCTATGAAAAGTAAAGAAAATCCCCTGGTAGTGGTCATTCGTCTTGGCTTTTTTCTTCATATCGTTTATAATAGGGGCAATGAAAAAACGTGCGGAACATGGTTGCACCTGATCATGGCATTGTTCCTTAAATTACCCAGAAAAATTTCTTTCTTTTCTAGAATTATTCACATGTTTTCTGTACAATAAGATTGTATCATGTTTTCCATGGTATTCTCATACAAAGGAGGACGTATCTTGGCAAATTTTGTGGGAATAGAATGTCCTGTTTGCAAAAAAAAGTTTGAACTGGCTGACGATATTGTTGTATGCCCTATCTGCGGAACACCCCATCATCGGGAATGCTACCAAAAACTGGGGCACTGCGCATTTGAAGAAAATCACGGGCAGGGATATCAGTGGGAGCGTCCCTATACTTCGGATCATGGCGCTGCTTCTGGGCCGGAATCTGATGCATCCCATGAAATGGTACGTTGTCCTATGTGCCAGACAGAAAATCCCAAGGAGGCCCTTTTCTGTGTTAAATGCGGATATAATCTCCATGCCCAGGAACAGCAGCAATATCCTGGCGCCAACCCTTATCAGAATATATATGCGTCGATGTCCCCTTTGGGTGGCGTCCATCCCGATGCGGACATCGACGGTGTAAGCGCAGCAGAGGTGGCGGCATATGTCCGGGAGAATTCCCACTATTACCTGCCCCGCTTTAAGGCTCTTGCTGACAAAACTCGTTCCTTCTGTTGGAGTTGGTCGGCTTGCTTTTTCCATTTCATCTATTTCTTCTATCGAAAAATGTATCTCCTGGGCGCCCTGTTTATGGCAGTATATGTGGCTTGCCTTGTCCCCTCTATCCTGGTCGTAAGAGAATATGTCCAGTACTTTATGACCGCAGCAACAACGAATTTAACTTCTATTCTTACCCTGGAATCTACTTCACTGAACATGTGGTATAATATCTCACGAATTGTTTTTTTCGGTATGAGTATTTTGCTTGGTATGTTCGGCACCAAAATTTACAAATATTTTGCGATACGCAAAATCAAAAAAATCAAAGAACACGAAAAGCGATTGGGACATACCGATGTCAAGGCAGCCTTGTCTTCCATGGGTGGTGTCAGCCGCACAACCATCGTGATTATTTTGGTCCTGTTCTTCTTTAGCTACATGGCCGCGTCCTATCAAATGTTGATGTAATGGGTTTTTCCCATTTATGAAAGGCACTTTTGTGTCTGAAATCGGTATGCCGTTGCCACAGAGAACGGCGGCCGCGATTATTTGCGGTTCAGGAGGTTTTTATGAAGGTAAGAAAGGCTGTCATTCCGGCGGCAGGTCTTGGCACACGGGTACTGCCCGCCACCAAATCCATCCCTAAGGAAATGCTTCCCATTGTGGACAAGCCGGCGATCCAGTATATTGTGGAGGAAGCCGTCAAATCCGGAATCGAGGAAATCCTGATCATCACAAGCCGTGGCAAATCTACAATGGAGGATCATTTTGATCGTTCTCCCGAGTTGGAGCAAAAACTGCTCAATGCCGGGCGCACCGAAGTCTGTCAGCAGATGATCGACATTGCCAACATGGCTGAAATCCGTTATCTGCGCCAGAAGGAAACCAAGGGATTGGGCCATGCCGTTTACTGTGCGAAATCCTTTGTAGGGGATGAGCCCTTTGCCGTGCTCTACGGGGACGACGTTATCATTGGTGAGGATCCCGCCTGTGGGCAGCTATGCCGGGCCTATGAGGAATACGGCATGGGTATCGTCGGTATCAAAGAGGTTGCTACCGAGCTTCTCCATAAATATTGCACCCTTGATACCTCCCCTCTTCACGACAATTATTACAAGGTAACAGATATGATTGAAAAGCCCAAACCCGATCAGATTATGTCCAATTTTGCCATTCTGGGCCGGTGTATCCTTCCTCCCTCTATCTTTGACATCCTGGAAAATACTAAGCCCGGTGCCGGCAACGAAATACAGCTGACCGATGCTATGCGGGTGCTAGCTAACCGGGAGAGCATGATTGGTGTTGCCTATACTGGCACACGATATGACATGGGCAGCAAGCTGGGCATTCTCCAGGCCACTGTGGAAGTAGGTCTGACTCACAAAGAGGTAGGAGACGACTTCCGGGAATATCTGAAAAACATTGCAAAAAATCTGTGACATTTCTTGACAAAGATTTGTTTCATGGTATAATTTTAATGTTACCGTCAATAAAACGGTACATCCTTGCTCTGTCTTTGGGACAGGGCCACAAGTCCAAAAGGAGGTGTTTTAGAGATGGCAAATGCCAAATACGAAACCGTCATGGTACTGAACACAAAATTGGGTGAAGAAGGCGTCAAAGCTTTGGTAGACAAGTTCTCCAACCTGATCGCGGAGCACGGTACAATCGACTCCGTAGAGGAGTGGGGCAAGCGCAGACTCGCTTATGAGATCAATGATGAAACTGAGGGATATTATTATCTGATCAATTTCACCGCAGACTCTCAGTTCCCCGCTGAGCTGGACCGTATCTACAAAATTACTGACGGCGTACTTCGTACACTGATTGTCAGCAAAGAGGACAAATAAGGGGTGCATCAACTATGCTGAATAAAGCGATCCTTGTTGGAAGAATCACCGCGGATCCTGAACTTCGCCACACTCCTAACAATATTGCTGTAACATCCTTCACTGTCGCTGTGAATCGTCCTTACAGCAGAAATGCGGAGCGTCAAACGGATTTCATCGATATCGTTGCCTGGAGGAGTACTGCAGAGTTTGTCTGCCGCTATTTCCACAAAGGTAATGCCATCGCCATTGACGGCAGAATTCAGGTTTCTAATTACACTGACAAAGATGGCAATAAGCGCCGTCGCTTTGAAGTTCTTGCCGACAATGTCAGCTTTGTAGAAGGCAAAAATGCATCTGGTGCCTCTCCAGCCGCTTCGGGTGAGCCTGTACAGTCTCAGGCTGGCGCTCCCGTTTCTTTTGAGAGCGGCAACATGGATGATTTCGAAGAGATTGATCTCGGCGATGATCTTCCGTTCTAATTTTGTGTAAATCCTATTCTTAAAGGAGGTTATGTACCGTGGAAAGAACTGACAGACCCAATCGTGGCAGAAAAGGCCGCAAAAAAGTTTGCGAATTCTGTGTCAACAAAGTTGAACAAATCGATTATAAAGATGTGCCGAAGCTGAGAAGATATCTGTCTGAGAGAGCGAAAATTGTTCCCCGCAGAGTCACCGGTACCTGTGCACGCCATCAGCGTCAGCTGACCGTTGCTATCAAACGTGCACGTCATCTTGCACTTCTCCCCTACATCAGCGACTAATAAAAAAGGCCTGTACTTACAGGCCTTTTTACTTTTCTGCGCAAACAAAAAAAGATGCCTGGCCTTTCTTGACCAGGCATCTTTTTATCCATCCTTTTCAGGCATAAACAATTTTTTTACCCGTTCATAACATTCTTTTTCCCCAATAAAATAGATAATGTCGTTCAGGTGAAAAACCGCATAAGGGCCCGGCGACAAGATAATATCTACCCCGCGCTTAATTGCAATAATGGTGGCACCCGTATTCTGCCAGAACATCAGGTCAGAGCTGGTCTTTCCTACATTTTGCATCCCCTGGGTAATATGAAATCGAAAAGGGGTAAAGGGATTGACCTCATCATATCGTTCTGTAAGGCTCAGCAATTGCTCGACATTATCCAGCAATTCCTCCTGCTGAGTTTTCTGGTTTTTCGACCACTGGTAAATGCTTCTCCGGATATCCCGGATCGTCTGTATCTTCTGGTATTGCTCGATAAATTCAATAGTATTTTCCATGGAAAGGATTTCAATGCCGCTTCCTTGTGTAACGCTGAGAACTCCAACATCCTGCAGAATACACACTGCTTTCCGGATAGTCTCCGGGGATACGCCATAATGACTCGCCAAGGTCGTTCTACCCGAAATACGCTGCCCTACTGTGTACTTCCCATCCGCAATGCTATTTGCAATATCCACGGCAATTCTCTGGTAGGCGGGCGCAACAATTTTTTTGATACTTCCCAAGCTTATAACACTCCAGACTTTTATTTGTTTCACACAATGAAAATCTTAGTCAACCTTCCACCATGGCTTTGTATACGGATTACTGGAGGCGGATTCACCTTCCGACCCAGAGGGGGACTCGTACCCTTCCGCTTTGATAAATATCATGACAGTGTCCGTGTCCTTACTAATCTCTTCCCCAACTTCTTTATCGGTGCGGGCTACTTTGCCATCTTCCAGCGTGTCGTCGTAGACCGGTACAATCTCATATTTAATTCCCAAATCTGTCAAGGTGCGCTCTGCAAGTTCCTGAGTATAACCGACAATATTGGGCATCTTGACCATTTCAGAACCTTTGCTCACTGTTACCGTAATAGTACCACGTTGACCCAGAACCGTCTCCCCTTCATCAGGATCCTGGGCAAAAATAACGCCCTCCGGAAAATCCTCACTATAGGCTTCCTTAATATCAAGGTTAAAATAATCCGTCACATTCTTATTTAACTTCACAGTCTCGATAAAGGAACCGACCAAATTGGGCACCGTCAATGGCTCATTTTCTCCCGAGGCAGATGTGCCGTCTGAACTCTGAGATGTGCTGGCGTCCGGCCCCGGATTTCTTCTAGCCTGGAAAATCTGCCAAAATACTGTACCGGCAACGGCAAGGAGAATGATACCTGTCACCAACGCTGTAATAAGCGTATATTTGTGATTACGCTTCTTAATTTGTTTTTTCTCAGAAATTTGCGTTTCCTTTGTTTCTGGTTTCACATAGGTTTTGGTATCATACACACAGGTATCGGATATTCCCACCTTGCCTGTTAATTTAGCCACAAACCCTTCCACAGTCTGAATTCGCCGATCGGTATCAGCTACCATTGCTTCCGCCAAAGCGTCGGATACATGGGAAGGTATGTCAAAATCCACGTCCATAGCGGAGGGAAGCCGTTGCATTTTTTCATAATCAGTGGAAGGTGGAGGGATAATCCCCGTAATAGACCGGTAGATTACCGCAGCAATGGCATAGATGTCCGTCCAGGTTCCTTGCCACCCATTGAGGGAATACTGCTCCGGAGCGCTATAGCCCTTATAAAGCTGGGCTCCCAGTTCGCTGCCCTCTGTTCTTGCCGATGCTGTACAGAAAGAACGGATCCAAAGGTTCCCTGATGGGTCAATCAGGATATTTTCTGGCGAGAATCCCCGATGGATGATGCCCAGTTCATGGACCGCCGAAAGGGTATTGAGCAAGATTATGATCTGCTGGCTGATTTGCTCCCACTTAATTTTTCCCCCGGCCCGTGTTACCAGCTCATCCAAAGTAATCGTCTTTATCTGCTGATAAACCGCATATGCCGTATTGTTTTGGCCGAATAAATCCAGCATGGGCACAATACATTCCATACCATTGAGCTTTTTGAGTCCCTTATTTAGATCGATAAAATCCATCATAAGAGCTTTATATTGCGCATCTTTACCTTGTGTAACTACTACAATTCCGTCGTCTAGATTTCTTTTACAGAGATTTGCAGGCAAATATTCCCGAATGATGACCGTTGTGTCTGTATCATTATCATGTCCTACATATGTAAAACCTTCTGGGTTGCTGTCTCTTACCTCCTGAATAATGTAACGATCCTTGAGTAGGAATCCACTCACCAAGGGGGAAAGTCGCTCATTAGAAGTATATCCGCATTCACTACAGTGCCCAGTCTCGTCTAAAATATTCTGGCAGTTAGGACAAAGGGTCAGTTGGTTGTTGTTCATTCCTCTATCACTCCTGATTACTTTCATCGCGGCAACTCCGGCTTTTGCCGGCTATAACAATTGCACTTCAATTTCTAGTGTATTTTATCTTTTATTTTTATTCATCCAATAAAAAAATTGGGTAATTGCACATCTATCTAGTTATATCATACCTTGTTTTTTCAATTCATGCAAGTTATGAAGCTGATAATCTACCGTTTTTTCACATCTCCGTCAAAGTTTGTTGATCTTTTAGTCCTTCGATTTACAGTATAGTTACAAAAAGCCGGAACGGCATAACCGTTCCGGCTTTTTCTCTGATTTTATTCTTCTGCCATCTCGTCTTCATTTTCCCAGTTGTGCCAAACATTCTGCACATCGTCGTTATCATCGAGATGTTCCAGCAATCGCTGCATCTTTGTCATTTGATCAGGATCACCAATCCTCGTATAGGTGGAGGGGATCATCTCAACTTCAGCAGAGAGGAAGGAGTAGCCTTTTTTCTCAAGTGCCTCTCTCACATTCCGCAATTCATTGGGATCGGCAAAAATTTCAACCGTATCCTCTTCAAAGCTAAAATCTACAGCGCCTGCATCAAAGCAGTCCTCCATGACCTTTTCTTCGTCCAGCTGGTTGTCTTCATTATCAATCACGATGACACCTTTTTGAGAAAACATAAAGGAGACACAGCCGGTCTGGCCCAGATTGCCGCCAAACTTGTCAAAGTAGTGGCGAAGATCTCCTGCCGTACGATTGCGGTTATCGGTCAAAGCCTCTACAATGACAGCCACGCCGCTGGGGCCATAACCCTCATAAGTAATATTAATATAATCATTCTTTTCGCCGCCGCCAGCAGCTTTTTTAATGATACGTTCAATGTTGTCGTTGGGAACATTATTAGATTTAGCCTTGGCAATCAAATCCCGCAATTTTCCATTGCTATCGGGGTCAGGTCCCGCCTCTTTGACCGCCACACTGATCTCTCTGCCGATCTTGGTGAAGATCTTGGCTCGCTGGCTGTCGGTTTTTTCTTTTTTCCTTTTGATATTACTCCACTTGGAATGTCCTGACATCCGCCTCTCGTCCTTTCAAAAAAGCATTACAAAATATTTTATCATATCCGGTGAGCCTTTTCAATGTTTTTATGATCTAACTGTCCGGAAAAAGCGGGATACAATCTCTAAATACTCTTCCGGAGACTTCATACTAAAGCCATGACGGGCTTTTTCAATCATTTTCAGCATGCTGTCTACTTTAGCGCTGGAGAGCAGCCGTGCCGATTCCTGCATGGAAGACTTTTCTTTGGTCCCACATAAAACGAGGGCCTTCGCCGTGTTGTTTTTATATTGAGGTGGCAGTGCAAAGGTCAGGCTGGACCGATAAACATTTTCCAAGCTTTCTACTAGCATTCCATTGACATTGTTGTAAAAGTCATCGGCATTTTCCTTTGCCACCTGATATTGCCCGGACTGGAGCTTTGCAAACCAACGCTGCTGCAGCAGAGGATAGCATGTGTGCATCATTTTAATGCTCCTAACAGCTCTTTTTTCACTGCTTGCAATGTTGACGCTTTCCAACACTACACATCGAGCCAAATCCGGACGAAGGGACAATGCCTGAACAGCGATCTGTCCGCCCAAGCAAAATCCACAGATTCCAAACACTTGCCCATGATATTTATCATCAATATAGGAAATTAGCTTATCCGCACTATCTTCAATAGAAATAAAAGGGTGTTCCGCATCCTCCCCGTGGCCGTCAATTGTAACTGCCACTACGGCAAAATCCTTTTGTAACACCTCAATATGGGGCTGCCATTCCCAGGTGGATAATCCACCGCCATGCAACAATACTACAACCGGTTTTTCTGGATTCTCGAACTCTTTGAAAAGCATGATATTCTCCCCATATATATATATCATTTATGTCGCTTTTATTAGCATAATATGAAGTTAGAAAAAAGTCAACACGAGGGAGGAAAAAGTAAAAAAACCGCAATAAATGCGGTTTTTCATCTCAAAACTCAGCCCCGATATTCCAGATATTCGTCATAAGTGGACATACGGTCAATAATACCGTCGGGGGTAAATTCAATAATTCGATTGGCGATTGTCTGGATCAACTGGTGATCGTGGGAGGCAAATAAGATCACTCCAGGGAAATCCATCATCCCATTGTTCAGCGCCGTAATGGATTCCAGATCCAGATGGTTGGTAGGCTGATCAAAAATCAACACATTAGCGCCGGACAGCATCATACGGGACAGCATGCAACGCACCTTTTCCCCGCCCGACAATACCTTTGCGGGCTTAAGCGGCTCATCCCCTGAAAAAAGCATCCTGCCCAAAAATCCACGGACATAGCTTTCATGTTCGTCAGAGGAATATTGACGCATCCAGTCAATGAGATTGAGGTCGCAGTCGTTAAAAAAGGCGGAATTATCCTTGGGGAAATAGGACTGGGACGTACTGATCCCCCACTTAAAGCTTCCTGCATCTGGTTGTATCTCTTCAGTTAGGATTTTAAACAAAGCGGTAGCCGCCTGTTCATCCCCGATAAACGCCACCTTATCAGTGCGGTTGAGCCGGAAGGAAACCCGGTTTAACACCTGGACGCCGTCAATGGTTTTTGAAAGGTCATTGACCTCCAGGATCTCTTTTCCCAGCTCCCGCTCCGGCTGAAAGGAAACCCAAGGGTACCGGCGGGAAGAAGCCGGCAACTCCTCTACCGTCAGCTTATCCAACAGTTTTTTGCGGGAAGTCGCCTGTCTTGATTTGGATTTGTTGGCGGAAAAGCGCTGGATAAAGCTCTGTAGTTCCTTAATTTTTTCTTCGTTTTTCTTATTTTGATCCCGCATCATCTGTTGAATCAGACGGCTGGATTCATACCAGAAATCATAGTTGCCCACATACATTTTGATTTTGTTGTAATCCACATCCACAATATGTGTACATACCGTATTGAGAAAATGCCGGTCATGGGACACTACAATGACTGTACCTACAAAGTCCAGCAAAAAATCCTCCAGCCAGTTAACGGATTTGACGTCTAAATGGTTGGTAGGCTCGTCCAACAGGATAATCTCTGGATGGCCAAACAGCGCCTGGGCTAATAACACCTTAACTTTTTGGCTGTCTTTCAGGCTCGACATCATAGCTGTATGCTCTTCGGAGGAAATTCCCAGCCCTTGGAGGATCTGAGCGGCTTCCGTTTCCGCTTCCCAGCCCCCCATTTCTGCGAATTCCCCTTCCAACTCAGAAGCCTTTTCCCCGTCCTCTTCTGTAAAATCCTCCTTCATGTAAAGGGCTTCTTTTTCTTTCATGATTTCATAGAGCCGGGGATTTCCCATGATGACGGTATCCATCACCGGAAAGCTGTCATACTGAAAGTGATCCTGTTTGAGCACTGACATACGGGTGTTTTCCGGGATTTCCACACTGCCGCTGTTGGGTTCAATCTCTCCTGAGAGGATCTTCAAAAAGGTGGACTTGCCTGCTCCGTTGGCGCCGATAACGCCATAGCAGTTACCTGGAGTAAATTTTAGGTTAACATGGTCAAAAAGCTTTTGTCCGCCGTATTGCAAGCCGACGTCGGTTACTGTGATCAATCGAACCATCCTTTGCTTGTATTATTTTGAAAAAATATCGCCCCAAGGATTGGGGCGGGTGGTGATGCCCGCAGCGAAATTCTTCGGAATTCGATTATTTCGCCGTTCTCTTTGTTTACTGCGATGGGGATGCTGTGATTTCTGCTCAGAGCTTCCCGGCTTCTTTGCTTCCTGTGGCAGAGCAGCCTTCTTTTGCTTGGTATGATTTCTATTTTCAGAAGGTCTCTTTTTATGTGATGAACTTTCTTTTCCCCGTGGCTCTTTCTTTTCTGCCTGCTGGTGCTGAGGCGCTCCCAAAATCTGCATAGGATAGGGATGCTCTTCTGCTACTGGCACCTGCTTACCAATGATCTTTTCAATGTCCGCAAGATAAGCCTTTTCCTCCCCATCACAAAAGGAGATAGCCGTTCCCCGCGTCCCTGCCCGGCCGGTCCGGCCGATCCTATGGACATAAGTCTCCGGAATATTGGGCAGGTCATAGTTAAAAACATGGGAAATCTCTTCTACGTCGATGCCGCGCGCGGCAATATCGGTGGCAACCAGCACTTGAATGCGGCCGTTTTTAAAGTTTTGCAGAGCCCGCTGTCTGGCATTCTGAGACTTATCGCCGTGGATGGCCTGGGCCTTGATATCCGCCCTCCCCAATTCTCTGGTAACCCGGTCGGCGCCATGTTTGGTCCGGGTAAATACCAGCGCGGAGGTCACTTCAGGTCTTTGCAATAGGTGAACCAGCAGCCGGCGTTTGTTCTTCTTATCCACAAAGTAAACTGACTGGTCAATCAGATCCACTGTAGAAGATTGAGGCGTCACTTCGACCTTCATCGGATCCCTGAGTAAAGAATCGACCAGTTCCATAATCTCTGGCGGCATAGTCGCCGAGAAGAACAGGGTCTGCTTCTTCTGGGGAAGTTTTGCCACAATCCGCTTGACATCGTTGACAAATCCCATATCCAACATGCGGTCAGCTTCATCCAGTACAAAAATCTCCACCCTATCTAACCGGATATACCCTTGGTTCATGAGGTCCCACAGACGTCCAGGCGTGGCTGCCAGAATATCTACGCCCCTGCGCAGCGCTTCCACCTGCGGCGCCTGAGATACTCCTCCAAATACTACAGCATGACGCAGGTTCATATGCCGGCCATAGGCGCCAAAACTCTCCTCAATCTGCAAAGCCAATTCCCTGGTCGGCGTCAGAATCAACGCTCGAATCGGCCGCTTTCCCCCATCCCTTTGGTAATGCTCCAATCTCTGCAAAATAGGTAGAGCGAACGCCGCCGTCTTCCCGGTCCCGGTCTGCGCGCAGCCTAGAATATCCCGCCC
>NZ_CBDTOK010000151.1:0-5635 GCF_965361945.1 Zongyangia sp.
TAGGCCATGCAGTGGCCGATATTATTCTCAAACCAATTCCAGATAACTTTTTTCAGATTGATGCGGTCAACATCCCGTCTATCACAACAGTGACCGGCGGCGATGCGCTGAATACCGCCATTGACTGCGCCCGGCTGGGGATGCAGGTGGGGTATGTGGCAAAAACCGGTACCGATGCCAACGGAGCTTTCCTCAAAAGAGAGGTGGCCAAGGAGGGCGTGGATATCAGCCGCGTCATCAGCACCGATGAGGCCAGCACCGCCACATCTATCCATTTCCTCAAAGAGGACGGCGAGCGGCATACGGTGGTGCTCACCGGCGCCAACGCGGAGCTGGTCTATGAGGATCTGGATGTAGACTACTTTAAGCAGGCCAAAGTGGTTCAATATGGCAGCGCCAACGGCCTTGCCAAGCTGGACGGCCCGGGCATTACCCGTCTGTTCAAGGAGTGCAAGGAAGCGGGCTGCATGACCTCTATGGATGTTACCTGCGACTTGCCGCCAGAAGTGTGCTACAACAATGTCAAAGATGTTCTGAATTATACCGATATCTTCTTCCCCAGCGACTACGAGGCTGAAATCATCACAGGGGGACTTACCAAATGTGAGGATATAGAGAAGTTCTTCAGCCGCTTCGGCATCAAAATTCTGGTCATCAAACTGGGGGCCAGAGGGGTCTATGTCACCGACTTTAAGACAAGACGCTATATTTCCACCTTCCACGTGCCCAAGGTGGTGGATGTGACCGGCTGCGGAGATTCTTTTGTAGCGGCTTTCCTCACCGCCATTGTCAAGGGCTGGAGCATGGAGGAAGCGGCTGTGTTTGGCAACGCGGTAGGCTCTATGAACTGCCAGGTGCTGGGAGCCAACCTGGGCGTCAAGAGCTTTGAAGAAACCATGGCTTATATCAAAGAGAGGATCGATCAGGTGCCGGAGGACCTTCGGGCCCGGTTCCAATAGGCGCAAGGCGCTATGAAGAGGACAAAGGAGGCAGACAGATGGATATAATCACAGTGGGAAGCGCAATGCAGGATTTGGCGGTGACCCCGGTGACCCCGGCGGTATTTGAGACAGAATTCCGCAACTACAGCTACTGGGAGGCCAGCACCGGCGGCGACGCCATGAATGTGGCCAATGCCTGCGCCAGGATTGGCGTCCAGGTGGGCTGCATCTGTAAGGTGGGAGACGACGTCTTTGGCCGCAGCATCCGGGAGATTTCGGAAAAGGCCCATGTGGATATGAGCCATATGGTGGTGGTCCCCGACGGGAAAAGCACCCTTTCCCTCCATCTGCTGGACGGGAAGGGAGCCCGGCACAGCGCTTTCAACCTGGATCCCAAAACCTCCCTGACCGAGGCTGATATTGACTACGACTACATCAAAACGGCGAAAATCGTTCACTATGGCAGCATCCACCTCTGCCCCGAGATGGAGGCGGAGGACGGGGTGACCGCCATGTTCCGCAAGTGCCATGAGCTGGGGGTGGAGACCTCCATCGATGTTTCCGGCACCGAGGATCTGTCGGGCAGGGCGGCCACCGGCTTTGAAAAAATTCGCAACGCCCTGTATCACACCGATTACTTCCTCCCCAGCTGGGACGAGGCCACCGACATCAGCGGCAAGAATACCTGCGAGGAAATTGTGGACTTCTTCCGCCCCTATGGGATGAAGATGATGCTCATCAAAATGGGGCCGAAGGGCTGCTATGTCAGCGATTTCAAGGAAGGCCGGATGATCCCCACCTTCCCGGTAGAGCTGGCCATTGACACCATCGGCTGCGGGGACAGCTTCTGCGCAGGCTTCCTCAGCGCGATCACCTGGGGCTGGAGCATCTGGGAAGCGGTAGTCTTTGCCAACGCCGTGGGTTCCATGAACTGCCAGGTGGTAGGCGCTACCTTTGGCGTCCGTCCTAAGGAGGAGGTCATGGCCTATATTAAAGAGCGGATTGACTGCGTCCCGGAGGATCTGCGGGCCAGATTTGCGTAATGGTGAAAAGGAGAGCAGAAAGTTATGGTAGATATTTTAACACTGGGTATGGGCATGGTGGATGTAGCGATCAAACCCATTCCCTCCGACATGTTTGAACACGATGTAATTCTGTTCGATTCCGCCACTACAACAACCGGCGGCGATGCCCTCAACTGCGCCATTGACTGCGCCAAGCTAGGGGTCAAAACTGGCTGTGTCTGTAAAACCGGCCAGGATATCTACGGCCGCCTGATCCGGGAAACCTGTGATCAATACGGCATAGACATTAGCCGGTCCAAAGAGGATCCTCAACTGCCCACCACCATGGCGGTGCTCTGCATCGGCGAGGATGGAGAGCGAAACGGTATTGCCCACACCCGGGGAGTGAATAAGGAATTTACCTATGACGACATTGATTTAGACTATGTCAAACAGGCCAAGATTGTCCATTATGGCAGCGCCGGCTTGGCGCCTAAGCTGGATGGTCCGGACATTGGGCGGGTGTTCCAGGCCTGCAAGGAGGCTGGCGTGACCACCGCTATGGATGTCTGCATCCTGGATCACAACGACGTAGCGCTGGACTATGTGAAATACGCCCTGCCCTATACCGATTTCTTTATGCCCAGTGACAACGAGGCGGCGGAGATCTCCGGCAAAGAGACCTGCGAGGAGTTCGAGGAGTTTTTCAAGGGCTACGGAATCAAAAACCTGGTGGTCAAGCTGGGAGCCAAAGGGGTTTATGTCAGCAATTTGAAGGAACACCGCACCATTCCCACCTTCCATGTGGATCAGGTGAAGGACGTCACCGGCTGCGGCGACAGCTTCTGCGCGGCATTCCTCTCCGCTATCTCCTGGGGCTGGAGCATCTGGGAGGCAGCGGTCTTTGGCAACGCAGTGGGCTCTATGAACTGCCAGACTGTGGGAGCTACCCTAGGCGTTAAGTCCCGGGAAGAGACCATGGCTTATATCAAAGCCCATATCCAGGATGTCCCCGAGGACCTGCGGACTAGATTCCTTTAATTAATAGCCAATCAAAGGGCTGGAAAACAACGTTTTCCAGCCCTTTTTATTGTCATATGTGGTATTTTATTGACCTTTTGGCAAAATAGAAATATAATAACTTATCGAAATATGAAATTCCCGGAAACGGTGGAAAAGAACGTGAGACAGAAAGGGAGAAGCTCCGATGAAAATATGCACCATTGTGGGGGCAAGGCCCCAGTTTATTAAAGCGGCGGCCCTGTCCCGGGTCCTGCGGAAGGAGCATGAAGAAGTGCTGATCCACACAGGGCAGCACTACGATCACAATATGTCCGATATCTTCTTCGATGAGCTTTCCATACCCAGGCCCGATTATAACCTGGGTATCTCAGGTGGAAGCCATGGCAAGATGACGGGAGAAATGCTGATCGCAATTGAGAAGGAAGTTTTGCAAAAATTGGCGGTGCAGCCTGACTTTTCCCAGCATCAGAACCAGTTTGGCGATGGGCATGCCGCTGAAAAGATCACCAAGATCCTGACGGAGTTTCAAAAATAAGGAGCGGATATTGTGACCATTTTATATATAACCTTCATCGACTTTGGGGAGTTTAAATCCGGCTCCAGCGTCCGCCCCCAGAAGATGTATGACGCCTTCCGGCAGCTGGGCCATGAGGTCAAGCTCCTGGAGGGGCAGCAAAACCGCCGGGCAGAGCGCAAGCAGAAGACAGCGGAAATCCTCTCCTGGCTGGACTCTCATACCCCGGATATCTGTTATGTAGAGCCCCCAGCCGGCCCCTTTTTTAACGCTATCGATCTCAAGCTTCTCAAAAAGGTTCATGGGATGGGAGTGCCCATTGCCCTGTTCTACCGGGACGCTTATTGGAAGTTTGCTAAGTGGTGGGGGGTCAAGGGTCCGAAAAAATGGCTGCTGACCTACATGCACAAACGGGATCTGAAGGTGTTTGCAAAGACCTGTGATATCATCTATTTTCCAAGCCCCAGCATGGCGGACCTTTTTGACTTCCGCCGCCGGGAAATACTACCGCCAGCTGGAGAGTATCATGGCGGCCATACCCACAAAATACAACATAGGGTGGTTTACGTGGGAGGAGTTACACCGCGTTATGGAACACAACAACTTCTTAAGGCCATCAATCTTCTCCATAAGCGTGGTATGGACATTAAACTTTCTTTGGTTTGTAGGTCAGAAGAAATGCAGAATTTAAAGGCTCAAGACCTACAAAAGAAGTGGATAACAGTTTTTCATGCTAGTGGCGATGAGCAATTGGCCTCCATTTATGCGGGAGCGGATGTAGGGTTAATCCCACTCCAAAGGGACTTTTATATGGATTTTGCAATCTGTGTGAAGATGTTTGAATATATGGGGTATGGCCTGCCGGTCATTTCCACCGACTGCGTGGAGACAAAACGGATGATCGACCGGTATGAATGTGGGCTCACCTGCAAGGATGATCCCCAATCTCTGGCTGGCGCCATCGCCCGGTTTTACAGTGATCCGGAAAAGATAGAAGAATACCGGGACAATGTCGCAACAGCCATGAGCGAAAATCAATGGCGCAACCGGGCTCAAAAGGTGGTGGACGATCTGTCTGCACTAAAAAAATAAGGAAAAAGTGAGATTTTGTACCAAATCCTCTGGCGATTTTCCTAAAAATTGCCGGAGGATTTTAATTTTGAAAGATTTCCCTTGATTTTATCACTGTGGTAAAGTAAAATAAAAAATGTTATCGCCTAAAAAGAAATAGGGGCGGATTTTTGTATGCTTTAGGAGGGGACTATGGGAGATACAATTCAAATTTTGATTGCCATGGTGATCTACATGGCGATTGTTATCATCATTGGTGTGGCCTTTGCCAAAAGGGCCAACAAAAACTCGGAAGAATATTTCCTGGGCGGTCGCAGCTTGGGCCCCTGGGTCACCGCTATGAGCGCCGAGGCCTCGGACATGTCCGGATGGCTGCTCATGGGTCTGCCCGGCGTAGCTTACTGGTGCGGTATCGCCGACGCAGCCTGGACCGCCATCGGCCTTGCGCTTGGCACGTACATTAACTGGCTCATTGTGTCCAAGCGCCTGCGCCGCTACAGTGAGAAGGCGGGCAATGCCATCACCCTTCCGGAGTACTTCTCCAACCGTTTCCATGAGAAGAAAAAGGTGGTCATGACCATCGCCGCCATCTTTATCCTGATCTTCTTTACGGTTTACGCGGCAAGCTGTCTGGTCACCTGCGGCAAGCTTTTTTCCACCCTGTTCGACATGCCCTATATCCCCATGATGATTGTCGGGGCCTTGTTTGTCCTGATCTACACCATCCTGGGCGGTTTCTTGGCGGAGAGCGCCTCTGACTTTATGCAGGCCATTGTTATGATCGTCGCCCTGGGCGTGATCGTCACGGTGGGCACCATTGCGGCAGGGGGACTTGGCGCGGTCATCGAAAATGCCAAGTCTATCCCCGGCTTCCTTGACTTTTTTGGCATCGCTACCCCTACGGTGACGGACGGGGTACAGCAGGTGGTCAACGGCCAGCCCCAGTTTGGCGCTGCCGGCAACTATGGCATCCTTTCCATCGTTTCCAACGTGGCATGGGGCCTGGGCTATTTCGGCATGCCTCAGGTGCTGCTGCGGTTTATGGCCATCCGGGATGAACACAGCCTGACCCGCTCCCGCCG
>NZ_CBDTOK010000152.1:0-4898 GCF_965361945.1 Zongyangia sp.
TATGTCGCTTGGGGGCGTAGCTCACCTGGGAGAGCGCTTGAATGGCATTCAAGAGGTAGTCGGTTCGATCCCGATCGTCTCCACCAAAAAAGACCGAGAAATGGCGAAGATAAGCCGTTTCTCGGTCTTTCTTTTTTGTGAAAAAAGAGTGGAAAATAGAGAAAAGATTTCTATTACGTATCCTATTACATATCGAATTAGAGATGTTTATAATATTTCGCAGGCCTTCATAATAGACATGCTTTTTACGAGATAACTTACCGGCGTTTGGTGTCATTTTTTTTGCATAGCCTTTTGCATTTTCACTTGCACGCTGTTCCCAACGACCTAAGATCCAGTTGAGAAACAAAGTAAAAGATGCAATGAGAAGAATGCCCCAGACGATTTTGACAAAGTTGTGAGTGCGCATTCCTTCGAACAGCAGTACACCAAGCCCACCGGCATCCACAAGTGAGGCGATCACAGCGATACCTGATGTAGATACTGTGGCAACCTTCAGCCCGTTGAGAATCAGAGGGAGAGCCAAAGGAATCTCTACATACCAAAGGGAATAGAATCTCCCAAGCCCCATACTGTGGGAAATTTCACGGACAGAGGGAGAAATGGAATCAAAACCGGACAGGATACTGCGGATCAGGTATGCCTGGTTGTAAAGAATTAATGCAGTCACAGCCGTTACCTTGCCAAGACCAAGCAGTGGAATGAGAAAAGAAAAAAGTGCCAGGCTAGGAATGCAATAGATTGCAATGAAAAGGATCAATACAGCCGCTGTTATTTTTTTGCGTTTTCGGATCAAAGCGCTGATTCCAATGGCCAACAGAAAGGAAATCAATACACTGAGAAACACCAGAAGAAAATGCTCCAACAGCATGTTGAGCACCCGCTGATAATAGATGCTAATAAAGGAGATCATGGTTTCTCCCCTCCCAATATTTTGGACCGTCGGATGGTGTATGTGGGAAGTCCGTCTTGTGTCAGGATGATGGTTGAAACATCCTCTTGCTGGATAAAAATGGAGATAATGTGATCCATGGTAATTCCTTCGACAGCAAGGGAAGGACCTTTGTCTCCGGAGACAAAGGAATCTGCAATGTCCAGGGGCTTGAGCATCATCATTCGCTGTACTGTACTCCCAAATGCAAAGGTACCAACGGTATTGGTGGATGAATCGAGAAGGATTTTTGGGGGAGTATCATACCGTTGAATTTTTCCTTTTTCTACGATCATAACTTTATCCCCCAGGGAAAAAGCTTCCTGAAGATCGTGGGTGACAAAAAGGACAGTGGTCCCCAGTTGACGGTGAATCTCAAGAATTTCTTTCTGAAGCTGGCTGCGGGTGTTGACATCCAGGGCGCCAAAGGGTTCATCAAAGAGGAGAAGATCCGGATGGTTGATGAGTGCTCTTGCAATACCAACTCGCTGCTGCTGTCCGCCGGAAAGCTGGCGGGGATACCGATCTCTGAAAATTTTGGGCTCCAACTGGACCAGGGAGAGAAGCTCATCAACCCTTTTGTCTGTTTGATCTTTATCCTGTTTTAGGCAGCGGGGAAGCAGGGCGATATTCTCCTTAGCTGTCAGGTGGGGAAACAATCCGATCTGTTGAATTACATATCCGATTCTGCGCCGCAGTGCATTTACTTCCGCTTTCATGATATCCTGCCCATCCAGCAAAATCTTCCCATCTGTTGGTTCAATTAACCGGTTGATCATTTTCAGAATGGTGGTCTTTCCGGATCCGGAGCTTCCCAGAACGGTAACAAAATCATGTTTTTTCACGGTAAAGCTGAGATCCTCAATGATCGGATTTGCGGCTTTTTCATATTGCTTTCGCACATGCTGAAACTCAATAAATGGCTGCATTGCTTTCGCCCCCTTGCACGTTATTCTTTGATATGACTTTCGTAAAATTCCCTTGCTACCGCTTCATAGTCTTTTTGTTCGATATCCACCTGGGAATTGAGGGAACGCATGGTTTCGTTGTCCAGAGCTTGGGATACATTATTGAGAATCTCCTCAATTTCTGGATACTGTTCTAATGCTTCATCCCGCACAATGGGGGCGATATTATAGGGAGGCCACACATGCTTGTCGTCTTCCAGGACGACAAAGCGGTCATCGGCCAGCTGCCCATCTGTCAGAAACGCCACAGTTAGATCCATTTCCCCGTTGAGAAGAACCTGATATTTTAAGGAAACATCAAATACTCGGGTTTCTTTAAAATTAAATTCGCCATAATGTTCCTCCAGCAGGGGAAGGCCGTCTGCAATTTCGGCAAAGGCAGTGGTAGAAGCAAAGCGGATCTCAGAGGCGTTTTTCTGTAGGTCGGAAATGGTTTTTATGCCGTACTTTTCAGAGGCCTCCTTGGTCATCGCTAGCCCCTGAGAATTGCTGGCTTGGGTGTAGTTAAGCCAGGTAAGACCAAAGCGTGTTTTATATTCTTCTTTTACCGTTTCATAAACCTTTTGGGGATCGGTGTCAATAGGAAGGTTCAGAATTTGAAGCAGTGCCGTCCCAGTGTATTCAGGATATACATCAATATCCCCTTTTTCTAGAGCGGCTTGCGCCACCGGACTGCCGCCTAGATTAAAGCGGCGGTCCACTGTGAAACCGTGATCTTCCAAAGCAAGGCTGTAAAGTTCGGCCATTAAAAACGACTCGGTGAAATCTTTGGAGCCGACCTGTATTACATTCTGATTGCCGGAACATGAGGGAAAACAGGTCATTACCATCATAGCGGCAAGCAGGATTGCCACCCATTTTCTTCTATGCTTCATAGGGAAAATCCCTCCTTTTATCCATGTAAACGATTCCCGATGGATTCTTTTTGGAGAAACCATAGGATCACTTCATTGACCAGTGCAATCGCGGCAACACTAATGCCGCCAATCAAAAGCTGGGTGTAACTATTGATCTGCATTCCAACAAATACATATTGCCCAAGTCCACCTGAGCCCATGAGAGCAGCCACAGTAGCACTGGAAATAATGTCCACCGAAGCACTGCGGATACCGGTGAAGATTTGGGGAAGGGCGAGCGGCGTCTCGATTTTGCGGAATACCTGGCCTTTTGACAAGCCCATCCCCTCTGCCGCTTCCAAGATGGATGGAGAAATTTCACTGTAACCACCATAGGTGTGGATGCTAATCATGGGCAATGCCAACACCGTTAGGGCAAAACAGGTGGATGTAAATCCGGTTTCAACCAAGGGCAGAATTAAAATCAGCAGGCCGATGCTGGGAATGACACGTAATATAGTTAAAATGGAGATAAGTGGCCCACAAAGCCGCTTCTTTTTTGCACAGAGAATTCCCAAAGGGATAGCAATAAGACAAGCTGCGGCCAGAGAAGTGACGCTCAAAAGTATGTGACGGATCACCGCATCTCCAAATTCTCCCCAATGTTCTCCCAAATAGGCGATGATGTCCTGAAGCATAAGCCTCTCCTCCCATCCTTTGATAAGCACGTTCAGGTGAACGGAATACTCCGTTCACCTGAAATAGACTATGAATAAAATTATTTTTGTAGAATTATTCCATCCCGTCCTTCACAAACCGCATCATAAATCGCCTGATATAGCTCCATGGTCTTGGCGCAGTCGGCGATATTGGCGATAGGTTGCCGGTTTTCTCGGATGGATGCGACAAATTCCCGTATGGCAAAGCCGTCTCCGGTAAGTTCTACACTGCGTTCATCACGATAATTTTCTGTAAATGTATTTTGTCCTAAGGTATAATGTTTAATATTCCAGAGGCTTTCCAGTACCGCATATTCTCCCTGCCCGGTCAGTTCAATATGATCGTAGTTGCGCCACCAGATTCGGTTGCTGTTAAGTTGCAGAGTTCCAACAGCACCTGATGCGAACTGAAGCGCTACGGCGTTGGTGCTTTCCCCCTCCCACTCGTTGTGGAAGAGTGCCATCTGTTTTACCTCACCGCACAGATAACGGGCCAAATCAAGATGATGAGGAGTGAAATCTAACAGATAGGCATGGACTGTGTCCTTATAAGGACTACCATGGCGATAAGAAATGCGGTCTTTGTATGTCCCGGTACAGAAGGAAAAAGAACCCTGGGTCAACTTTCCGAACTCCGGGCGGGACATGATCTTTTTGGCCATCCGCACAGCATAACTAAACCGAGATTCAAAATTGACCATGAGCCTTCGATCTGTCCGCTGGGCAACTTCTGCTAACTGCTGTGCTTCCGCATAGGTCCGGGTGGGAGGCTTGGGCATGAATACGTCCAACCCCCGTTCCATGGCTTGGATGGCAATGCGTTGGCGAGCCTCACCGGGTTGTAACTGGATGCTGACAGCCTCTAGATCCTCTTTTTCAAACATTTCCTGATAGTCAGTATAATAGTTCCCACCACAGAATTTGTCGGCCATGAGCTTTGCGCGTTTTTCGTCCAGATCGCAGATCGCTTTTAAATCAAATTCTGTAATGTATAAAGTGGGTAACACGGCAAATTCGGCCATTTCCCCAGCGCCGATAAAGCCAAGCTTAACAGGCGCCCAATCTTTATGCTCCATGCTCCAGCTTGTATCAAAAAAATCTTGTTGTAATGGCATAGCGTAGCCTCCTTATTTAGAATTGTGGCAAGACGATCTCTTTCCCGCCCTCCATGGCGGACTGATGGGATAAAATTCCGGCCAAGGTCCAGTTGGCAGCTGTAGCTGCATCTACCTTTGCGTGACGCCCTTCTAGGATGGCAGAAACAAATTCCTGTACCAAATGGGGGTGGGAACCGCCATGGCCCGCGCCCTGCACAAAGGAGACGTGGTCCTTATCAATGATCTGGTTGCGCAGCGCATACTTTGCGATTTCCGGGGGCAGGAGATGATCTGTATCTGGCACTATGACCCGCTGGGCATCTTCAATACCGCTATAAACTACAGGG
>NZ_CBDTOK010000153.1:0-14310 GCF_965361945.1 Zongyangia sp.
GATTTCTTTGACCAGAGGATATCTCGGATTGGTGGTGGTGCACTGGTCCTCAAAGGCACGGTAAGAGAGTTTTTCTACCCCGGCCATAAAAATCTTTTCATCAACACCACAATCCTTGATGCAGCTGGGTATATTCAGCTCAGCAATGAGATCCTTTACCGCTTTGATCAGGCTCTCTACTCCCTCTTCGGTAGTACCGCAGGGCAGGCCAAGGAATCTCGCGACTCTGGCATATTTTTTGTCAGCAACAAACTTTCCATATTTGGGCCAGGTCGCAAACTTGGTAGGCTTGCTGGCATTGTAAGCGATGACATAGGGCAAGAGCACTGCATTGGCACGGCCGTGAGGAATATGATATTCCCCGCCTAGCTTGTGGGCCATGGAGTGGTTCAGTCCCAAAAAGGCGTTGGTAAAGGCAAGTCCCGCAATACAGGAAGCGTTGTGCATTTTCTCCCTTGCCTCAAAATCGGTAGCGCCGTTCTTATACGCCCTGGGCAGGTACTGGAAGACCATCTCAATAGCCTGCAATGCCAAACCGTCAGTATAATCCGAAGCGAGAACGGAGACATAAGCTTCCAGTGCATGGGTCAAAACGTCCAAACCGGTATCTGCTGTTGCAGATTTGGGAAGGCTCATGACAAACTGGGGGTCGATGATCGCCACATCCGGGGTCAGCTCATAGTCAGCCAATGGATATTTAATGTTGCCATTCTGTTTGTCGGTGATAACAGAAAAAGAGGTGACCTCGGATCCGGTACCGGAGGTGGTGGGGATGCAGACCAGCTGCGCTTTCTCTCCCAATTTCGGAAAGTGATAGGTTCTCTTCCGGATATCCAGGAATTTCAGCCTCAGCCCACCAAAGTCCGTTTCTGGGTGTTCATAGAACAGCCACATGCCTTTGGCGGCATCCATGGCGGATCCGCCGCCGAGGGCAATGATGACATCGGGCTGGAAGCTGTTCATTGCAGCAACACCGCGCATAATGGTCTCCACAGAGGGATCCGGCTCAACTTCAGAGAATATTTCCGCATGGCAGTACTCTGTCCGCTTGCGGAGATAATAGAGTATTTTATCCACATTCCCCAGCTTCACCATCATCGGATCGGTGACAATGAACGCTCTGGAGATATTGGGCATCTTTTCGAGATACTGGATAGAATCGTTCTCAAAGTAAATCTTGGGTGGAATTTTAAACCACTGCATATTCACTCTCCTCTTGGCAACGCGTTTTTTGTTGATCAAATTGACAGAGGAAACGTTAGAGGTGGTAGAGTTCCTTCCGAAAGAGCCACAGCCCAGGGTCAAAGACGGGGTATTGGTGTTATAGATATCGCCGATGGCGCCCTGGGAAGAGGGAGAGTTGGTGATAACACGTCCCACCTTCATCTCTTCACCGTAGCGTTTGCACAGCGCAGGATCATTGGAGTGGATGACAGCGGAATGGCCCAAACCGCCAAATTCCAGCATCTTCTTGGCCATCGCAAAACCCTCTTCGCTGTTTTTGACCACAAAGTATGCCAACACTGGAGAAAGCTTTTCTCTGGAAAGGGGATAATCGGGTCCCACATCCTCCAATCGGGCCAACAGGATCTTGGTTTTCTCCGGGACCTTCACTCCGGCCTGTTCCGCAATCCACCAGGCGGGTTTTCCAACCACCACGGGATTCACGGCGCCTTTCTCAGAATTAATCACAAAATCACTTATTTTCTTGGTCTCTTCTGGATTAAGAAAGTAGCAATCGTAATAGGTCATGATCTTCTCAAACTCAGGAGCGATCTCTTCATCTACAATAGCCGCCTGCTCAGAAGCACAGATCATTCCATTATCAAATGTTTTGGATAGAATTAAATCATTACAGGCCCGGGCTACATCCACAGATTTTTCAATGTAGCAGGGAACATTTCCAGGTCCAACACCTAAGGCCGGTTTTCCTGCGGAATAGGCACTTTTTACCATGCCAGCACCACCAGTAGCCAAGATCATGGAAACTCCCGGATGATTCATCAGCGCGTTGGTTGCCTCAATGGAGGGAAACTCAATCCACTGTATGCAGTTTTCAGGGGCGCCATGTGCCACTGCCGCATCACGGAGTACCTTTGCGGCCGCAACAGAGCACTTCTGTGCAGATGGATGAAATCCAAAAATAATCGGGTTACGGGTTTTTGCACAGATTAAGGATTTGAACATCGTTGTGGAAGTGGGATTGGTCACCGGTGTGACTCCAGCAACAACGCCTACAGGCTCCGCTACCTCCACATAACCTTCCATTTCATTTTCATCAACAATGCCCACCGTTTTCTGGTACTTTATGTCATGCCAGATATACTCGGTAGAAAAAATATTTTTGATGACCTTGTCCTCGAATACACCGCGTCCGGTCTCGTCAACCGCCAATTTCGCTAATTCCTGGTGATGATCCAATCCCGCCAAAGCCATAGCGTGGACCGCTTCATCCACCTGTTCCTGGTCCATCTGCATATACTGTTCAAGAGCGACATTCGCTTTGGCAACTAGTTGGTCAATCATTTGTTTTATGTCAACTTGCAGATTCTCCCGTGACGTTTTTTTCTCAGCCATGTTCTTGTCCTCCTAAATTAACAGTGTTGTGATTGTTTTCTTGAGATTGTTAATTTAATAACAATCTTTGCAGTTTCATTATACAAGATTGTTATTTTTTTGTCAATATATTTTTGACTCTATTTAGATAAATATGCATTTCTATCAAAAAAATACGCCCGCTCAACTGCGGGCGTATTTTTATAACAATCAATAGATAATGTTGCTTTCAATCAGCACTACGGACAAGATCACATTGAACAAGACACTACAGACCAAAAAGCCGATGCGTGCCTTTTTATTCTTAATATTTTTAGACGAAATATAGAGAAGCAACGTAGACAATGCCAAGCCGATAACATCAATGCCGATAAATATCTCATTATAATTTAAAGGGCACCAAGGATGGATCCATTGAGCCAATGGAAGGCTCATAATATGAAAAAGGGGCAGGACACAAAGGGGCAAAACCGTAAAAGCGTACTGGTTTTTATGGGCTTTCAAGTAGACTACACAAATTGCCAAGACTATTAAAATTACCGACCAGCATTCGACCTGCATCCATCTCCCCCCTTTATACCAATACTTTATTTCTTATGCGAAGCAGCCGTCAAATATGTCCTGGGCTCCTGAGGAATCCCCTGCCACAACCAGTGCATAGTAATTGCCTTGGTGAAGGATTGCGCAATTCTCCAGCTTTGGCATTTCCTCCGGAACATAATCTACAAAACCGTCTTTTTGATCCTGTACACGACTGTCGATTGCGTCTTCCAGAGCCTGTGCGTCTCCGCCTTCTTTGAGCTTGAATACAGCTACTTCTTCAGGCGTGGCGCCAGAAGAGCTAACATACACGGTGTATTCTTCCAGATCGTCCGCATTAATTTCATCATACTGGGTGGTCATCCTATCGCCCTCCAGCTGGATCAACTCATCGTCAAAGGCAATGCCATCCAGAAGCTTTTGAGCAATATCCGCTGTAGCTGGTTGTTTCCCTGTGCCATCATTGCTATTTGAGCCGCAACCCGCGAAAACAGCCATGACGAGCAAGCATGTCACCATGAGTAAAGTGATTGTTTTTTTCATTTTCTTCATCCTCCATTACTGTACTGTATGTGTTTTTAAATAATCAAACCATTTTTGGTAATACTCAGCTCCAAAATGCATACCATCTTTTGGACTGGCATCGTCAGGTAATGCCCCTGTATCGTCTTTGAATGCCTCGGCTACATTGACATAATAAACTTGCTTGTCCTTTGTCATTGACAGAATTGCTGCATTATAATCATCAATCTTGGAATTTGCCATTTCGGGCTTTTCATCTTCGTATTTCTGTGTCACCGGAAGAACAGACTGGATATAGATCTTTGCATTAGGATATGTCTGCTTGATTACATCCACCAATCGGCTGTAATCACTAATAAACTGATCTTTATTTAGCCAACCAAGGCCATTGGCTCCCAGCATGACATACACTTTCTGAGGCTGATAGTCCTTTAGCGCGTCGACTACGGTTACCTCATTGCCCGAGGCATCTTTTACCACTGCTTTGGTAAAAATCGTCTGCGGATTTAGACCGCGGTCCGCCAATACGGTGGCGTTATCCATCATCTGATACAATTCGATTCCCTGGGAAATAGAATCTCCGATGAATAGGGCATCATCAAAATATTCTGATTTGACCCTTGAGCTTTCTGGAATTGGTTCGCCAAACACTACTTGATCCGCCGTAACAACTGTTTCTAAGTTGCTGCTGGATTCTGTGCTCTGTTGACTATTGCTAGAAGCTGATTCACTATCACTGGTTATAGAAGAACTGCTGCTCTCCTTACTTTCAATGACAGCCGGCAGACTGCTGCTACTTGAAGAGTTAGACTGTGCCAAGAGTTGCTTTCCCTTTTCCTGTTGGTGCTGCCACACAAGGGCAATACCCGCCGCTAAGATGATAGCTAGTAATAGAAATAATAAAATGGGGACCGCATCCGAAAAGTTCTTTCTTCCTCTATTAATATAAACAGGCTTTTTATATGCCATGAGTTAAATCCATCCTTTTATTTCGATTGGACAAACGTCCATTATTTTTGCAAATTCATTTTCTCCACAGAAAATCCTCTATGGAACTTATCTAAATCCTACAGATGTTCTTATTATACTATAAATAACCAATTATTTCATCATATTTAAAGAACAAAATTTGAAAATTCCGTTTCGGATGAAATATGGACCTGTAATATATTACCATAATATATATAATTTTCAAAATAATTTTCATTTCAAGTAGATTTATCTAAGACTTGACGGAATTTCACAGAATTATTATAATAGTATAGCAATCTATCTGCTACTGTGGCTCAGTCGGTAGAGCAGCTGATTCGTAATCAGCAGGTCACCGGTTCGAATCCGGTCAGTAGCTCCATCAGGCTGAGCCTGGACGCAATCCGCGTTCCGGGCTCAGTTTTTCATTTTGCCTTTTCACTCGCGTTTTCAGTGGATATCTATTTTGTCAACACTTCCTACACCTGCGGTGAGCAATTCGCGCTCCAGGCCCGGCTCTTTATTTTGCCGTTTCTCCCTCCTTTTGAACTGGAATCTTTTTGCCACACAATCACTGATTAAACCTGGATACATTGTTTTTCAGATTCGTCTTTTGTTTTTGCATACACAATCAAAAAAGCGCTTGGAATTAGACAATTCTAAGCGCTTTTTTACACAGAGTTATAAAAAGGAAACCATTCCTTCTATGATTACTGGCCGGCAAATTCCTTGCCCCAACTTTTGCATGTTTCTAATCCTGCCTCATCCGGCGTCTCGTTGAGGATAAGTCCCTCACCCTGGAAAAGTACAGCGCCGGCATCTGTCACTCTATCCTGCCAATTTCTCATCCATTCACCATCTCCCCATCCATAGGAGCCAAAAAGCATAACTTTCTTTCCAGAAAGAGAGTCCTCAAGCGCGGTAAAAAACGGCTCAAACTCCTCCTCTTCCAAAACTTCTGCCCCCATGGCTGGGCAGCCTAACGCCAGCAAATCATAAACAGCAGCTTGTTCCGGCGCAATTTCAGATACGGTAAACAGCTCCGCTTCCGCGCCTGCCTGTACTGCACCCTCCATGATGGCCTGGGCCATCATCTGGGTATTTCCTGTCTGGGACCAATAAATCACTGCCATTTTGCTCATTATTTTTCTTCCTTTCTATATTAAAGAATGTTTATGCGTATCTGCATGCCTCTTTCGAGACATATTCAGAATGCGCACCACAAAATACCCTTATAATTGAATCTCCCTGTTCTACCCGTCTGTAGATTGCTTTCCTACAGCGGTCATATCGTTCAAATAGCCGCTTTGCCTTTTCCGGATTTGCATACACCTTCCAATGCCCGCACAACAGATAATCCTTGCCCTGTTTTTCCTGGAATCCCAATACATCCTCAATGGGATATCCTAAAAACAGTCCAATTTCATGAGGAAATCCACCGCAGGAACTAAGACGTTTTTTAAGGTGGGTAATCCAACCATTTACACCTTCCTGTAAAGGATATCCCGTCTGTTGAAGTATGATCCGGATGTTGTTTCCTTGTAGACTTTTTTCCAACATCTCTCTACGGAAAACCAGAAGTAACCAGTGGTCTTTGCATCTGCACATAATTTCAAATTGCAGCCCACATTGGCCTAGAAAATAGTTGTATTTCTGGATCTGATCGTTGAGATCGGGATAGGCGGCTTGATCTAGTGAGAGAAGGTTCGCCGGCTTAATTCCTGCCAAAGTAGGTCCACAATGAAACGCTAACAGGTGATCCAAAGTATGGTTCATTCATTCCTCCATAAGTTAGTTTTAGCTAACTATATGCTAAAAAATAAAGAGCTATGCTCCTTTGATCTTCTATCCAGCAGTAGTTTCACAGCGACAATGGTTGCTCAGCAGTTCCTTCAGCGCACAAGCACTGCTGCTGTGGCAGCGGGCAACAACAGAATTTTTTCGATTGGCTTCCTGCAAAGCACAACCAACCATCTTATGAGACACAGTGTTGGTAAAAAGGACCATAAGATCCGGACAGCCAATCTGCTTTTTAAAATCCGCAGGCATCTTTGTAAATACTTTAGCTTTGCATCCAAATTTTTTACAAATCTGTTTGTACTGGCATTCCATCCGTTCATTGCCGCCAATGATGACAATGCTCACTTTCACTCCTCCTATCATATTTAGTTAGCAATCGCTAACTAAACGATATCATATAACTTTTTTCTTGTCAATCCTATTTTTCTAGCAAACGAATACAAAATCTCTTTCTGAAAGGTCCATCACCGAAAAACTTTGACAGATTTTCTATTTCTCTTCTTTTTCCTTTCGATATAAAATATGTGCTTTCAGGCATTCAAAGGTCTCATCACTGATATCATGTTCAATACGACAGGCGTCCTGAGCCGCGGTCTCCTCCGACACTCCCAAAGTCACCAACCATTCCGTCATCAGCCGGTGACGTTCATAGATGCGTTGTGCAATCTCCAGCCCTGATTGTGTCAGTTCTATCCATCCATCTTTATCAATGGTGATATAGCCATTGTCTTTGAGAAGGTTCACGGCTCGGCTGATACTAGGCTTAGAAAAATTCATATAATGGACGATATCAATCGAGCGTACCACTCCTTTCTTCTCTTTGAGGATCAGTATGGTTTCTAGGTAGTTCTCTGCTGATTCTTGAATTTTCATTGTTCTTATTCCTTCTTTATTGAATTATAGGTTTCACCTTTCTGACATTCTATACAAAAATTTTGATACCAATATGATTACAATTTTATCATACTGTCACAATCATCGCAAGATGCAAAAGCTTTTTCTTAATTATTGACCAAAAAATTCTTTCCAACCCTTGACAAAATGAGTTAGCCGATGTAAACTTATTTCCGGAATGAGGTTAGTCATCGCTTACCTCAACTTTAGTTAACAGTTAGTTGTTCCTAACTTTTAAAAGGAGGGTGATTTTTAGTTATGCCGTTAACAATGGCTGCCTCAGGAGAAAGAAACACAGTCAAAAAGATCAACGGTAAGGATGAAGTCCGCCGTTTTCTTGAAAGCCTGGGTTTTGTTGAAGGCGGAGACGTCACTGTTGTCTCCCAAATCGGTGGTAACTTGATTGTCAATGTGAAAGACACGAGAGTTGCGTTGAGTAAAAGTATGGCGAATCGCATCATGATTTGAGAGATGCCGGCCTTCCATTATAACTGAATGAAAGAGGGGATACTGATGAAAACGCTGAAACAGACAAAATGCGGAGAAACTGTGACCGTCAAAAAACTGGGTGGCGAAGGTGCTCTCAAACGCCGAATTATGGATATGGGCATTACCAAAGGCACCTCCATTTTTGTCCGCAAAGTAGCTCCGTTGGGTGACCCGGTGGAAATTACCGTTCGCGGCTATGAACTTTCCATTCGGAAAGGCGACGCAGAGAACATTATCGTTGAATGATTGCAGCGGGATCTTTCCCGCAATTTTTTCAGATTTGAGGTTAGCTTCTTCTAACCATCAGCAAAGGAATGGAGCCAGCAGATACTGCTGAAGGAGGTAAAGAAATGTCGATAAAAATCGCGCTTGCAGGCAATCCCAACTGCGGCAAGACCACCATGTTTAACGACCTAACCGGAGCCAATCAGTTTGTTGGAAACTGGCCAGGCGTTACTGTTGAAAAGAAAGAGGGCAAGCTAAAAGGCCATAAGGATGTCGTTATTACCGATCTTCCTGGCATTTATTCCCTCTCCCCCTACACATTGGAAGAGGTCGTCTCCCGGAATTATATCATTAACGAGAAACCGGATGTTATTCTCAACCTGGTGGATGCTTCCAATATTGAGCGCAACCTGTATCTGACCACCCAGTTGTTGGAAATGGGGATTCCGGTTGTCATTGCCCTCAACATGATAGATATTGTTGAGAAAAACGGCGACCAGATTGATGTAAAAAAACTTTCCGCCGCTCTTGGATGCGATGTTATTGAGACTTCCGCTATCAAAGGACGTGGTTCTAAGCAGGCCGCCGAGCGGGCCGTAGCCATTGCCAAAGAGCATCGTAAGACTCCACATCAGCATACTTTCGATTCTAAGGTAGAGGATGCTCTGATAAGTATTGAAAATCTGCTGAGCGGTCAGGTTCCTAACGATGCAATCCGCTGGTTTGCAGTAAAAATGTTCGAGCGGGATGAAAAGGTGTTGGAAGAATTAACCCTCTCCGCTGACACCAAAGCACAGATTGAAGAAATCATCACTGCTTGCGAACAGTCCGAAGATGATGATAGTGAAAGCATCATCACCAACGAACGGTATAATTATGTGGCTAAACTGATTAAAAACTGCGTACATAAGAAAAAAGTTGGGATGACCACTTCGGACAAAATCGATCAGATCGTCACAAACCGCTGGCTGGCTCTGCCCATCTTCGCCGTTGTGATGTTCATCGTTTACTATATTTCTGTCACAACCATCGGCGACATTGTCACCGCGTTTACCAATGACACCCTCTTTGGCGAATGGATCAGTCCTACCGTCGAAGGCTGGCTGACCGCCATTGGTACCGCCGACTGGCTGGTGGGCTTGATCGTAGAAGGTATTGTCGGCGGCGTTGGCGCTGTTTTGGGATTTGTTCCTCAGATGCTGGTCCTCTTCCTCATGCTTTGCCTCCTCGAAGAGTGCGGTTATATGGCGCGTGTCGCTTTTATTATGGACCGTATTTTCCGCCGTTTCGGATTGTCCGGCAAGTCCTTTATCCCCATGCTGATCGGTTCCGGCTGCGGTGTTCCCGGCGTTATGGCATCCCGTACCATCGAACAGGACCGGGACCGCAAAATGACCATTATGACCACCACCTTTATCCCCTGTGGCGCTAAAATGCCCATTGTCGCCCTCATCGCAGGCGCGGTCTTTGGCGGTGCCTGGTGGGTTGCTCCTTCGGCCTATTTTATCGGTGTTGCAGCTATTATCGTTTCCGGTATTATCCTAAAGAAAACAAAACGCTTTGCTGGTGAGCCCGCACCTTTCGTTATGGAACTTCCCGCCTACCATGTACCCACCGCCGTCAATGTGCTCCGTGGCACCTGGGAACGGGGTTGGTCCTTCATTAAGCGGGCTGGCACTATCATTCTTCTCTCCAGCATTATCATCTGGTTCACCAGTGCTTTCGGTATTGTAGATGGATCTTTCACCATGGTAGAGGATATGGATAAGTCCTTGTTGGCAGCCATCGGCGGCTTTGTGGCTCCTATCTTTGCACCTTTGGGCTTCGGCAACTGGCAGTCCACAGTGGCCACCGTGATGGGCCTAGTGGCAAAGGAAGAAGTGGTTGGTGTATTTGGTGTCCTCTACGGGGTTTCTGGCGATGCTCTGGCTATGGTCGAGGAAGGCGCTTTCGGCGGGCTCTCGGCAATTGCCGTTCACTTCACAGCCCTGTCTGCATACTCCTTCCTGATCTTCAACCTTCTCTGTGCTCCTTGCTTTGCAGCCATAGGCGCCATTAAGCGGGAGATGAACAACGCCGGTTGGACAGTATTCGCCATTGGTTATCAGTGCATCTTCGCTTACACCATCGCACTGATTGTCTATCAGCTGGGGCTTCTTTTCACCGGTAATGGCTTTGGCATTTGGACCTTTATCGCCATCGTTGTGCTTGCCTTGTATGTGTATCTCTTCGTCCGCAAAGGATATCAAGGCAAAGAATCCATTCAGATTCGCAGCACAAAAGCAGTGAGTAAGGTGTAAGCAAATTCAAAGATTGATTTCTTTCCCCGTCATCTGTGACTTGATAGAAAGGATTCTCTATATGGCAACTTTTATCATTGGTGGAGTTCTTGTTGTGATTGTCGCTCTTGTCATCATTTCTATGCGAAAAAGTGCCAAAAGTGGTGGCTGCTCTGGCAGCTGCGGCGGTTGCACCGGTTGTTGCCATGGTCAGCATGAGCAAGTAGCTCCCCACAACCAATCTAAATAACTACTTTCTCCTTATATACTCCCACAGTAACCTCTAAAAAACAGGCGCCATCATAAGACGGCGCCTGTTTTTATACTAGTGCAGATCGAGAAAAGGTAGGACATGTTGGGGCATGACTGGAGAATGCACCACATAGCTTCCATGAGTTTCCCCCTTTAAAATATGCAGCTGGCTTCCCGGAATAGAATGCGCCAAATACTGCGTATGCCGGGTCTTAATCATATCTTTTTCACCCGCCAGCAGGAGAACCGGCAAATTAATAGCTTCCAGCTCCTCTTTGGTAATCTGCGGTTCATCCAGCATCATTTTAAGCTTTGGCTCACGGGTGAAGAGATAAAACAGACGAAATAGCATCTGATATCTTATTTTAAGCCCGGACGGCGTCGCGTTCGCCCCACAGGCAATGAGTCGGGAGATGCGCTCAGGGTACCGAATCGCCAAAAGCAACCCGATAATTCCGCCGTCGCTAAAGCCGCAGATAATTGGTTTTTCCAACTGTAATACCTTGATAAAATCTGCCACGTCTTTTGCCATTTCATCATAGGAAATGGAGGACGTCATCTCACTTTTCCCATGGCATCGGCTATCCAGCGCATAAACCGTATACTGTGAGGAAAAAGCCTCCACAGCCTTATCAAATATCTCATGGGTCTCACCGTTTCCGTGAAGCAAGATGAGAGGAGCTCCCTCCCCCTGCTTTTCATAAAAGATCCGGATACCGTTGGCAAATGCCTCCACTCTGTATTTCCCTCCCTAGTACCATGATATTTATTATTATATCGTTTTCTCCGGCCTTTTGCAAAAACTATAAAAGGATGGGGTGCAGCTCAAGCTGCACCCCATCCTTTTTCATTTAAAGTTGTATAGATAATTTCTTATCTGTCGGTGATATACGATTATTTTTTCCTCCGCCGCAGAACATAGATCGCAGCCGCTGAGATTGCCAAGACTGCCATAGCGGCAGGGATAGCGCTGGCATCACCAGTCTGCGCTGGCAGTTTTCCTGTGTCATCAGAGCTATCAGCATTATTATCCGTGGTATTGCCGCTTCCCTCCGGCCAATCCCAATCAGAACCGCCTACTTGACCCACATTGGAGCCGGGGATATCGCCATCTCCCTCATCGGCCTGACCATTTCCGGTAATCGTCACCTGAATGGGAATGGTCAATTCTACCGGTGTATTATCTTCTGCCAAAGCCAGGGTTCCTGTCGTATCATAGGCACCTGCCTTGGCAAAGTCTACCTTGCTCTCATCCCAACCGGTGAGAATCAACGCCACACGCTCTTCATCAGAATAGATGCCCTGTATTTCTTTGGGCAGTTTTTCGAAGACATCGGCCGGCTGGCTTCCCGCTTCCGCTGTAACTTCCAGTCTCTCCGGCTCCGTCTCTACTAAAACCGGTGCCGCTGTGACGATAATATTGGCCTTAGCGGTAATCTCAGTCCCTTCGATGCTTCCTTCGACTACATAGGTATCCGCCTGAGAAAGATCGACATTGTCCAGGTTCCATGTCACATCAACAGTATCCTCAAGGTTGTTTTCAAATTTTACTGTCACCTGCTGAGGCAGCTGAGCGAGCAGCTCATCTTTGGTTGTGCCATCGCCGGCCACCACATAGACGTCGGGGATCTCCGTCACTACAGCCGCTATGGGGGATTCAGCGGTGACAAAGACATTCTGGAACCGTACTGTAGACTGGTGGACAATGAGCCCCAAAAGGCCGCTGTTGTACTGCTGGGTGGTGTTGGTATCTTCTACATCAGTAAAGATCTGAACGCCTCCAAATTCCACCGAGAATTTGTTGTCTTTGACCGTCAGCACCACATGATAGGTCTGGCCAATCTCCGGCGTCAAACCGGCATCCTCAAAGGTGCAACTGGCTATATCACTGGTGGCACCATTGATATAGGGGAATTCAAAAATCCTAAACTTATCCATGTTTAGGTCAAAGTTAAATACATAGGCACCTGTGGTTTTTCCATTGACTCCCTGAGAGTAAAAGACCAATCCAGGACAACGTCCTGCTTCCAGTGTAATATCAGCTTCCAGTGTAAAGTCACCGTCTACAGAGATCTCGGACATGGCGAAATTGTCACTTCCGCATTCCGCCAGCAATCCGTTTTCGTCTACCTTCCAAATACCGTCGGTGGTCTGCCAGCCGGTCAGGTTGGTGGCAAAGTTCTTGTCAATAACCTTGACGGTGACTTCCTTCTCCAGGCCGCCGGCCACAGTAACCGCTTTGATTTTGTATTCTCCGGGTGCCTCTGCCCGCAGAGTGATGCTGTCCTCGCTTTCGCTGACCTTGGTCAGACCTTCATCATAGGTCCAGGTCACAGCTTTGTTTTCCACGATAGTGGGCAGGACATTGGCGGAAACTGTAAACTCCTCGCCAATATCTGCATCCTCAGGAGCGGTAAGGGAAAGCATGGTCGGATCATCTCCCGGCTGGGGTAGATCGTCCCTGTACATGGACTTCATGTCATAAATCTTCATGGAGTTGATGGTCACATCGCCGCCTGTGGAGAAAAACTCCATTCCAATGCTCTCTTTATCCGGGAAGAAGAGGGTATTCAGAGAGGAATCCCCTTCGTTACCAAAGACATCGATGACAGACCAATCCACCAAAATCCGCAGGCTGACAGTCCCATCATCCTTTTTATACATATCCCAGGATTTCACCGCGTTGAGGGCAGCTCCGGATTTAGATTTATCCACAATCAGCTGATTGGTTACCTGATTAAACTTAACGATCGTTTCTTCTCCCTCACCCTGGCGCAGCTTAAAGCCAAATTCAGTCGCTGTACCAGGAGTAAAGGTAGCCTCAATATCATATTTTTGTCCAGCCACACTGGCCAGAATATTGTCATCCCCCTCGTTGATTGTTACATCTTCATTGATGGAGAAAATAGGCTCTGCGGAGCGCAACTGTTTCACCTCTTCCACCGGATAGAAGCACAGCTTCACCTGGCCGTTCACCGTGCGCAGGCTAGTCTCCAGGGGAAGGGATTGGACACCGTTCCACACCTTGTCAGGCAGGGTGGCCGGAGCTGTGGAATCCCGCATCCAGCTGACGCTGATTCTCCGGTCCTGACCGGTTCCGTCATTGTAGTAACTCTGGGTAGCATACATCTCGGTGACATTATTGGAAATATCAATCCGATTGGTCTCGGAAACAAATTTAAAGGTTCCATCCTCTTTGACCAGTTCGCCCAGAACAAAGAATTTTCCCGCGCCGAAATACACCCATTTGGTATTGCTTTCATCGCCGTCGATGGGCAGTTCAAACATATCCGGGCATTCAGACTCCAGCGGAGTACCATCGGCATAGGTCAGGTCGCTTTCATGCTTCCAGTCGATGAGGTTCTCAGAAGAGAAGATACGAGCCCGTCCGCCTGCTACGATCATCAACCAAATGCCGCCATGCTCATAGCTTGAATCCTCGTACCAGAAAACTTTGGGATCCCGGAATCCACTGCCCCACTGATTTCCTTTGTTGGAGATAACAGGGTTATGTTCATATTTGGTCCAGGTCAATCCATGATCCTTAGAGTAGGCAATGGACTGTTTTTGCCCGCCATAATCCGCTGTATTTCCGCCGGAGTGGGTAAAGATCGCTACCAGTTTGGATTCTCCAGGTTGATTATCCGTAAAGAATCCGGAAGTATTATCTTCATCTACCACCGCGGAACCAGAGTAAATCCGGCCCAACTCGTCCATTTCCATTGCCGTTGGCATCTGTACCCAGTTGACCAAGTCTGTGGACTGAGCATGGCCCCAAGTCTGG
>NZ_CBDTOK010000154.1:0-8334 GCF_965361945.1 Zongyangia sp.
GACCTTGACAGAGGAGACAGAGTTTGCCACGGTGGCGGTATAGTTCAGGGTATCCTTGTCAAAGGCAGGATCCAGGGTACCGTTGGAGAGCTCCAGATTGCTCAGCTCGGTGGGAACGGGCGCTGGTTCCTTCCAGGCAGAGTTCATGGAATAGATGTTGAGGCTATCCACAGTGACATTGCCGCCATTTGTAAAGAATTCCATACCGTTGCTTTCAGGATCAGGGAAGAAAACAGAGCTAACGGCGGAAATACCGTCATTGCCAAAGGCCTCAATGGCGCTGGAATCTACTAGAATCCGCATCTTAATTTTATTGCCTTCAGGCTTAAGCTCCATATAGCTGACACCGGTATAGGAGATTCCGGATTTACTCTTATCCATCACCAAGCGCTGATTGGCGACATCATATTTGACAACAGTCTCCTGGGTGTCACCCTTGCGCAGTTTGAAACCAAATTCGGTGACGCCGTCGCCCAGGGTAAATTCACCTTCGATGTCCATAAGGGTGCCCTGTTTTCCATCCAGGATATTGGCGGAGTCAGGGGTGACCTCCACGCCGGTGCCCGAATAGATCAGTTCATCCCGCAGGCTTTCCAGCTCCTTGACAGGATAGCTGTACATCCGGATTCCGTCGTCAGTGGTGCGTAGGGTGGTTTCCAGAGGTACGGTCATAGCGCCGTTCCAAACCTTGGTCTCATCCAAAGCGTAGGCGGATTCTCTCAGCCAGCTGACAGAAATAATCCGATCATCGGGAGCGGCGTAGAAGGTCTGGGTGGCATAAACAGTCTGATCGCCGCGGCTTTCCAGCTCGCTGAGATCAGCATTAAACTGGAAGGAATCACCGTTGTACCGCAAAGGATCGGTTTCCGGCTGGAAGGAAAGCTTTCCTTCCCCATCTTTGACCATGTCTCCGATGAGATAGAAGGAGCCGGCCGCGTTGTAGACCCATTTTTTGTTGGAGGAATCTCCGTCAACAGCTACCTGGTACATATCCGGGCACTCCCAGCTGATGGTGTTGCCGTTTTTCAGCTTCAATGTGCTGTTGTAGGTCCAGTTTTTCAGATCAGGAGAGGTGTACATCTTAACTTCACCAGAGGTCAGCAGAACCCAGGTGCCGCCGCCCGCCATTTCTGCGTCTTCATACCAGAAGACCTTGGGGTCAGCGCACCAGCCGTCGGCCAGCACAGGAGCTCCATCCTGGTATTTGGTCCAGGTCAGGCCGCCGTCCTCGGTATAGGCAAGGCCGGTGGCGCCGCTGCCCCGGACAATCGCATATGCGAGGACCATCCGCGCTTCCGGCGGGACAGACTCGTCGTAGAATCCAGCCGTGTTGTTGTAGTCGATAAATCCGCTGCCGGACCACATGTTGCCGTATTCATCGGGGGAGAGGGCCAGGGGAAGCTGGGTCCAATGAACCAGATCTTTGGATACAGCATGTCCCCAGTGCTTCTCATCGGTAGGAGACATACTATATGGATAGGTCTGGTAGAAGAAGTGGTATTCCCCGGTGGCAGCGTTATAGAGCATGCCGTTGGGGTCGTTCATAAAGGCGTATTGAGGCGTAAAGTGAAACTGGGGACGATATTTCTCGTTGTAGACGGTTTCGGGATCCGCGTCCTTGCGCACCCGCAGGGTAAAGGTACGGGAAATGTGCCCCACCGGATCTTCCGCCTTAATGGAAATACTTGTATAGCCGATGGCATTCAGGGGAACTGTCGCGGCCACACCGCTCTCGCACTCCTGCTTGTCGATGGAGAGGACAAAATCCTCCGGAGCCGTCAGGGTGATAGAGACAGAATCGGAACCCTCGTCGGCGACAGCTAAATACTCAGCTTTCCCTTCCACATAGGGCTCAGAGAGCTGGGCGCCAGAGAGCTGCATATCGGTAATACGCGGATTTTGAGCAGGATAATAATTGACGTTATTAAAGGTAACGTCGCCGCCGTTGGTCATTAGGCCAAAATATCCGCCGGTGAAATCGGCGTCTACATAGGTGCCCACCAGGCCGCCATCCAGATAAAAGTTAAAGGTGCCGCCCTCCAAAGCTTCCAAGCGGAGGTGGTAATCCTTTTTCTCAATTTCTGCCTGGGTCAGGCCGCGTTGGATATTCCAGACCTCGGTACCACCGGTATTTTTGAGCATCTTGGTCTGGGTGCCCCACCGTTTGCCCACATTGATGCAGTACCAGTGGGAATAGGGATCGTCGGGGTTCTGCACACCGAAGACCAGGCCGCCGATGCCGTCGCTGTTTTCAAGGTGCATGTCCCCTTCGAAGACAAAGGTTTCACTGCTGTCCACCGTGTCGGTAAACATGGCGAACATGTCCCCGCCTCCGATATTGTTGCCCCGATAACCCCGGGAGGTGGTGCTCCAGTCGCCTTGGACACCGTGAATACCGTTTAAATTGGTGGTAAAACCAACAGGATCGTTGTTAAAGAAGCGAATGTTCTCAAACTTCGCCTCACAGCAATAGGTGGTCAGGCCGACATAGCCGGCCGCATACTCGTCATAGTTGGTGGAGATGATGGGATCGGGGTTGTTGCCGAGATAGACCTTGATATTGCCTTCGGCGTCCACATCCAGCTTGAGATGGAATTTTCCATCTACAATGGCGCCCTCAGGAATGGGCTCCCGGATATCCAGACCAGCTTGATTGCCCTCGTCAAAAAGACGAAGCTGGGAATAGGTGGCTTTGATGCCGATCCAATCCACCCCCAGGTCGGTGCGGTTGACGGTGGAGAACAAAAATCCAGCGTCTCCGCCCTCTAAAAAGGTGATGTCCGCCTCCATGGTAAAGGCGTTGCCCTTGGTTTCGGAAAGGGTGTGGAAGTTACCATTGTTGTTAGGCACAGTGACCGCTCCGGTGAGCGGATCGACAATGGGAGAACCGGTCCAGCCGCCCAGGGATTCCTCATTTTCTGCGGGGGGAGTCTCGGTGTTCTCACGCAGGACAATATTCTCAAATTTTGCGCTGCCAAAATAGCTGGTAAATCCGATGTAGCCGCTGTGGTAGGCGTCGTACTGGTGGGAGATGACAGCCTGGCCGTTGACATAGACGCTGACGATATTGTCTTCTGTCACCGCCAATTTGAGGTGAACCTTTTCATTGTCCAAGGCGCCAGAGGGCAGATTCCCGTATTCATTGAGATTGGAGCCGGCATGGTCGGAGAAAAGCCGGACATTGGAAAATCCAATCTTGACGGCAGTCCAGTCGGTGCCGGGAGCCTCCCGATCGGTGACGCCGAAAATAAAGCCGGCGTCCACATAGCCGTCAGGAAAAGAGACATCCGCCTCCAGGATGAAGGCATCAGCCGTCACCTCCGAAATGACGTGGTTGTTGTCTTCCAGACGATTGACGGTGATGGTACCGGCATCCTTATCCACCGAGCAGTCGCCGGTAAAGGTGCCGTCAAAAATGTTGTCCGTAACGCTGTAAGGCGCAGGACCATCAGCAGGAACATCGATGGCGCTGACCGACAGGCAGGAAAGCACCATCATCAGGGAAAGCACAAGGGACAATATCCTCCGTCCCGGCTTTCCGGAGTATACTCTTCTTCTCATAAGCAGCCTCCATTTGCTTTCAATTGATTTATCTTAAGGCTCCGAGGGAGAACCTCAGGGGCAACCTTCCGCGGGTTTTCCCTTAAAGCCTTTCGACCGGTTACTTCTTGCGGGAAAAGGCTTCTCAATAGGCCCCAAACAGCCATTTTAGGGGCTTTCTCTCATAATTTTTCACTTAAACTGATTATAGCACCGGCAGAAAAACTGTACAATGATCGCACATTTTGCCCTTTTAAAATCCGGAAATTTGCACTTTGAATATTCCGGTAAAATAGCAAAGGAATCAAATTCTTTTTATAAAAATCATCTAGACATGTACTAACAAGTTGCTGTATTTTCATACAAGAGAAGAACTTCTTCAATCAATCTAATGAATTTTAGTGTGACAAATTGGATGAAAGTACAAAATTATAAAAACTTCAAAGGCCTGTTTCTTCATCCTTCAGGCTCGCAGAGAGATCTGACTGAAAAAAGAGTGTCTTCCGCTTCTCCTGCTGGGATAAAAATTTTTCAGCCAGATTTTTATCCGGCAATTATAAAAGTTGGTGACTAACCACAAGAAAAACAAAAAGCGTGTAAAAACTGCCGCGGAAAACGGCGCCCGGCAGAGGCCGGCCGGAAGAAAGGGGCATATGATGATTCTGTACGATATTTTTCTACAGGGGGTGAAACACAGATGATGATGATTGCCACAGTCCGGGAGGTTAGGGATGACAGCCTGCTTGTAAGAAACCGCGCAAACGGCCAGGATGTAGTGGTGCATACAGACTGTACAGGGTGTTTTTGTGCCGGCGATATTGTCAGCATCTTGTTTAACGGGATCATGACCAATAGCCTTCCGCCGCAGATTACGGCTACCAATATCCGGCGGATTTTCTCCCGCGGTTTTTGCCGGTAATTTTGCAGGGAACTACCAACTACCTAATCTATACGATACCAGCGCTGGATCAAATGATATTGATCCAGCGCTTTTTGCGGTGGTGATTTCGGAACATAGGAGAATCTTTTTAAACAAATTCTCACAGTTATTGTTATTTTGCCCTGAATCCGCTATAATGAATTTGATTATTTGTGTTTCGTTCCACAGAATGGAGGAAGAGCATGAGAGAAGACGAGTTGTCCAGGTTGGGGAGAGAAGTTGGAAGAGCAGTGCGCAATGTTTTAAACTCCAAAGATTTCGATGACCTGAGGACATCTATAGATTCTGCTGTGAGGAATATAGGACGTACTCCGGGAAGCCAGCCACCTCCCTTCGGGCAGGAACCCTTTCGGGATTCCTACAACCCTCAAGGTCCGGATAGAAGCGGTCAGTGGCAGCCGGGATCACAACAGGTCCCTCCCAACCAAGGCCAGTGGCAGGCGCCCCCCAGACAGAACCAGTGGCGGGGAGCAAGCCAGCGCTGGCAAAGTAGAAACCCAGCCGGACAGCAGCCTTTCCGGCCTTATACTCCGCCGACTATGAACCGGCAGTATAGAGCCACCTACCGGGCCAAGGACCCGTCGGATACCGGTACCCTGATGATGGTGCTGGGGATCATCTTCACCATTTTGTTCAGTTTTTCTATTGTAAATACAGTGTTCCAGTTTATCGGCGGCGGACTTGAATCCTTGGCCGAATTGGCCTCTTTATTCCTGCTTCTGATCGGCAGCATTGTACTGCTCTGCGTAGGGAAGAGCAAAAGAGACTGGATCAAGCGTTTTCGGGTTTACGCGGCGAAATTGCAGGGCAGAAACTTTGCCACTGTCAAGGAGTTATCCGAAGCGGTAGGATTGCCGGAGGAATATGTGGCCCGGGATCTGCAGAAAATGATAGAAAAAAGGCTATTTCCCCAGGGCCATATGGATGAACAGAAAACTTGCATCATGACCGATCAAGAAACCTACGCCCAGTACCTGAAGACCCAGGAGAACCTGAAAAAACGCCAAGAAGAGGAGCGGAAGGAAAAAGAGCTTTGGGAAAAGGATCCGGAGGCGGCGGCCCTTCATGAGATGCTTGTGGAGGGAGCCCGTTACCGGGAGGAGATCCGGCAAGCCAATGACGCCATTCCGGGAGAAATCATCTCCCAGAAGCTAGATCGTTTAGAGAATGTGACAACGAAGATCTTCGAGTATGTGGAGAAACATCCCAAGAAGCAGCCGGAGATCCGGAAGTTTATGAGCTATTATCTCCCCATCACCCTCAAGCTGGTGGGCGCTTACCGGGATTTTGATGCCCAACCGGTGCAGGGGGAGAACATCATCTCCGCGAAAAAGGAGATTGAGGATACCCTGGATACCATTAATCTGGCCTTTGAAAATCTGCTGGATGGTCTGTTTGAAGATGTGGCCATGGATATTTCCACCGATATTTCCGTTCTAGAAACCATGCTGGCTCAGGAGGGCCTGACAGAGGAAAAGTTCGGCTCTGGAGAAAAATAGAAGTTTGGCGATAAAGCCCGTTTCTCAATTTGAAATTCCAAAGGAGGAATCTTGGCATGAGCGAAGAAATCAAAGAAGTCCCCAGCTTGACCCTAGAACCTTTTGCAGAAGAAGCGCCGGTTGCGCCTGCCGCCGCGGAAACATCTCCGGCCCAGCCGCCGGAGGAAGCGGTTTTGGATGAGAGCAACCTGACCGAAGAAGAGCGGGAGATGGTAGCGGAGTTTGCGGAGAAAATTGAGCTGAGCAATTCCAATATGGTGATCCAGTACGGCGCTGGTGCTCAAAAAAAGATCGCGGACTTTTCAGAAACCGCCCTGTCCAATGTCCGGACCAAGGATCTGGGGGAAATTGGGGACATGATCTCCGGTGTGGTCACCGAGCTCAAAAGCTTTGATGTGGAGGAAAATGAAAAGGGATTTTTTAGCTTCTTTAAGCGCACCTCCAACAAAATTACCGCATTGAAGGCCAAATATGATAAAGCAGAAGCCAATGTGGATAAAATCTCCCATGCTTTGGAAGGACATCAGATCCAGCTGCTGAAGGATGTGGCGATGCTGGATAAAATGTATGAACTCAACAAGGTCTATTTCAAAGAGCTTTCCATGTATATCCTGGCTGGTAAAAAGAAACTGAAACAGGTACAGGAACAGGAGCTTCCCGTTTTAACACAAAAGGCTAAGGAATCGGGACTCCCTGAGGATGCCCAGGCAGCCAATGACCTGGCGGCGCAATGCAACCGTTTTGAAAAGAAAATCCATGACCTGGAGCTCACCCGGATGATCTCCATCCAGATGGCGCCCCAGATCCGTCTGGTGCAATCCAATGACACCCTGATGTCAGATAAAATCCAGTCTACCCTGGTCAACACCATCCCCCTGTGGAAGAGCCAAATGGTGCTGGCGCTGGGTGTAGCACATTCCCAGCAGGCGGCGGAGGCCCAGCGGCAGGTCACCGATATGACCAATGAGCTGCTGCGCAAAAACGCGGAGACGCTGAAGATGGCCACCGTGGAGACCGCCAAGGAATCGGAGCGGGGCATTGTGGATATGGAAACCCTTAAACATACCAACGAAACCCTGATCTCCACCCTGGATGAGGTTGTCCGCATTCAGGAGGAAGGCCGGGAAAAACGCCGTGCGGCGGAATTGGAGCTTGGCCGTATTGAAGGCGAGCTCAAGCAGAAGCTGTTGGATATCCGCAAGTAAGAAAACGCAAAGGCCCTCCGAACCCTCGGAGGGTTTTTGTTTTTCTATCTCATGGGAAGCGGGCACGTGCTTCTTTAGATCTCATCTGATGGGCTCTTGCCTTGCCAAATGCGGGGGAAAGGGGTATCATAAAGAAGACTTAGGAGGGATAGAGATGAATCTCAATGCATCCTGCATCAGCTGTATTGTGGGACGGGAGGAAAAGAGAATCCGGCCGCTTAAGGACGAGGCCATGAAAAAGGACTATATGATCCGGGTGCTGCATATTCTGGCGGAAGACAACGGGGAACCGGCGCCGGCAAAGTCCATCCATTTAAAGAAGCTTCAGGAGGAGATGCTGGGGCCCCAGCCCAGTTGGCGTGAGACCAACCGCAGCTACAACCTGATGATGCTGAAAACCGAAAAAGACCTGCAGGAAAAGATTGCTGCCGCCAAGGATCCGCTGGCAGCGGCAATGCTCTACGCCAGGGCCGGAAATTACATTGATTTCGGCGCTATGCAGGATGTATCCAAGGAAAAATTAGAGGAGCTGTTGGACCGAGCGCTCTCCGAGACATTGGATTCCCAAACCTATGAGGACTTTCTCCAGGACCTAAAGAAGGCAAAAAGCTTGGTCTACCTGACAGATAACTGTGGGGAAATTGTAGCGGACAAGCTGCTGATTTCCCAGCTGCTCCACCAATTCCCCGAGCTTCAGATCACAGTTGTGGTGCGGGGGGAAGAGGCGGTCAATGACGCCACCCTCATCGATGCCAGGGAAGTTGGGCTGACAGAATTGGTGCCGGTCATCGGCAACGGTACAGCCATTCCGGGAACGTATCTGCCGGCGGTTCTCCCTGAGGTGCGGGATCAGATCAAGACGGCGGACCTGATTATCTCCAAAGGGCAGGGGAACTTTGAGTCTCTCCACGAATGCGGGCTCAATATCTATTATCTGTTTCTCTGTAAATGTGAGCTCTTCACCCGGCGGTTTGGAATGAAACAATATGAGGGCGTTTTTATCCGGGAGAAAAATGTGAAGATAAAAGGATAAAAACTTCTGACTTTGATATCACAAAAGGGGCAGGCGGAAAACCGCCTGCCCCTTTTGTGATGCAGTTGGGAAATGAAAGGAAGTAATCAAAATTTAAGGGGTAATCAATGGTTATTT
>NZ_CBDTOK010000155.1:0-3207 GCF_965361945.1 Zongyangia sp.
GCGGACCTGTCTGAGCCCCAGCATATTAAGGTTACGGTAACGCCTTCGAAAGTGTTTTCCGTTACTGTGAATGACGAGCCTGTTACTGTCAATATGCCGGCTTCTTTTGCCGACTATTACAACGGCGGCTATCTAGGCTTTATGACCTATGATACAGAGGCTGTTTTCAGCAATGTAAGATACTCCGATGACGGGGATTTCCTCGTTGGTGAATTTATCACCAACTTGACTGGCTGGCGTGGAGTTAGCGGCACCTGGACCGAGCTCCCTGAGGGCTATCAAGGCTCTGGCACAGGTAATGTCTTCGCCATGTCCACCACCATGATCAATAGTTCTGAGTCCTTTACATATGAGGCGCAGTTAAACCTCCCTGTGGGTCAGCAGGCCGGCGGCATTGTCTTTGGCGTCAGAGATCCGGCTAATCCGTTGAGCAAGTGGTTCTGCCTCAATGTGGATCGCGGCGGAAATGCCTGCATCTTCTCTGAGACAAACGGTGTCGCAGATTTCATTCAGGCGATTCCCTTAAGCGAAGAGCAGAAGAACCAGACCACCTATCAACTGAAGGTAGAGCGGGAAACTGAAAACGGCCCCTTCAACTTCTATTTGGACGGGAATCTGATTCATACCAGAGAACTGCCGGAATTCCCCGGCGGCTATTTCGGACTGAATGCCTGCAATGCGACTCTGACCTTTAACAATGTAAACTACACTGTCAATGGTGGCGCCTTGGAAGGCTTCTCCACCAACCTGACTGGATGGAAGGGCCTCAACGGTACCTGGACAGAGGAATCCAGCGGTTACAAAGGCGTGGATGCTGGCAAGGACACCTTTGCTTACGCTGACGCTCCCTCTGTGGCCAGTGATGATACCTTTATCTATGAGGCTGATGTGGAACTGAAATCCGGGCAGTACGGCGCGGGAATTACCTTTGGCCTTCAAAACCCGGATAATCCCACCAATGAGCGTGGGGAGCCGGACCATCTGTTTGCTTTGATGGTGGTTAAGGGCGGCAACTCTGTTTTCGCCTTTGCCCACAAAGATGGTAAAGATGAATTTGTCAATACCAACGCCCTGTCTGCTGCAGACCAAAATACAGAGATTTATCACCTGCGGGTGGAATATCTGGGCTCCGGTGTCGCTAATTTCTATGTCAACGGAACACTGTATCACTCCTTTAACCTTCCCACCTTTGAGGGAGGACAGTTTGGTCTCATTTTGGCCACAGGCACAACGGCTACCTTCAATAATGTGAACTATTATTCCGCCGTTCAGCCGGAGATCGCCAGCATTACGGTGGAAGGCGCTCAGATGAATGAAAAGTTTGATCCTGATGTTCACGCTTACATGGGCAGCGTACCCAATGGGACAACCTCTGTGAATATTACAGCTGAATGCACAGAAGGTTTGGTGCTGAGCATTGGAAATACCACTGCGACCAGCGGCCAGCCGGTTAATGTAGCACTGAGTGAGGACTATAATACCATCAAGGTGGTAGCTCGGGATCCAGAGTCGGGCCTTTCTGTCAGCTATAGCATCAACATTCAGCAGATGTTTGATGAGGAGACCATCTACGATCAAGAATACCGTCCGACCTACCACTTTACCCCCTACCGGCATCAGATGAACGACCCCAATGGGTTGGTTTATAATGAAGTTACTGGGGAATACCATATGTTCTTCCAGACCAATCGTGGCTTTGACAGTGGTGTCGGTACCGGGACAACCAGCTGGGGACATGCGGTCTCCAAGGATATGGTCAATTGGCAGGAGCTGCCCTTGGCCATCACCCCGGATGATCTGGGTGTCATCTACTCTGGCTCCGCGGTCATCGATTATAACAACACCTCTGGATTGTTTGACGAGAGTACGCCTCCGGGAGCCAGAATGGTTGCCTTCTACACCAATTACGGTGGGGATACTACTTTGGGATTGACCAAGCAGTCTATGGCTTACTCCACCGATAATGGCCGTACTTGGATCAAATACGAAAATAACCCTGTTGTTTCCAATGTCGGCGGCATTTACGGATCTTCTGCCCGTGATCCCAAGGTCTTCTGGTATGAAGACGCAACGATGGAAAACGGTGGCATTTGGGTCATGGTCACTGTGGATTATCTGGAACCTCATGTCCATATGTTTACTTCTCACAACCTTATTGACTGGAAGCACAGCGGACAGATTATGGATATCAACGGGAATGCCTTTGGTTCTGAGTGCCCGGATCTGTATCCTCTCGCTCTGGATGGCGATGAGAGCAACGTCAAATGGGTATTCAGAGGCGGCGGCGTCTTCTATATCGTTGGTCATATGGAAAAGACCGGTGAAGACACTGTCATGTTTGTTCCTGAGACCGAGAATATCCGGCCCCTTAATGGTATTTCCGATCAGTTCCCTGGCATCCCTGAGCCTGAGCTTTACGCGACTCAGTCCTTCTCCAATGAACCCAATGGACGCCGGGTTTCCATTAGCTGGATCCGTGAGCGTGGCGGCAATGTCCCAGGCCGAATCTGGAACTCCGCGCAGTCTCTCCCCACAGAGCAGACCCTGCGCACTGTCAATGGCGAGCCCCGGCTCTTTAGCTATCCCACAGAAGAAGTCGACGCTATGCGGGATCAAAAGATCTTTGAGCTCAAAGGCGCGCAGCTGGATGAAAGCAGCGAAAATGTTCTGAAGGACGTTAAGTCCACCAACTGCGACATGGATGCCACCATTACCCTGGGAACTGCTACTGAAGTAGGCTTCAAGCTCCGTCAGGGTGGAGGCCGTGAACTGATTATCACCTATAATAAAAACGACGGCAAACTCTATGTAGACAAGCGGACTTCAGATGGAGACAATGTCCTTGATGTCTATAAGCCGGATATGAGCATGATTGATGGAGATACCATCAAATTGCGGATGATGTTGGATCAGATCTGTTACGATGTCTATGGTAATGATGGAGAAGTTTGTATCCAAGGCTTCTTCTATAATGATTTGGCCAACAATAGTATGGAATTCTTTACCAATGGTACTGTGACCTTGGATTTGGATATTTACTCCATGAAGGCCATGGATCGTACTCTGCCAGATCCAGAGCCCGTCCCCACCGAGCTGAGCAATCTGGAGCTCTCCAACGGTACCTTGGATCCTGCCTTTGACAAGGATACCCTGAACTATACCGCCACCGTGGCAAACTCTGTCTCCTCTGTCAAGGTCATGCCCACC